>JBEAZM010000233.1:0-5834 GCA_041170125.1 Actinomycetota bacterium | reverse complement strand
CGAGAATTCGGTCCACTACATCCAATCGCAATAACTGAGCTGACACCCCTCGCGATTGCAGCCATCGCAGTCGGTTTACTCGCATTCATCACCCCCCAACGAATCAAAGGTCGCACCTTCGATTTCTTCGCTTTGAACAAAAACGGTGAAATCCGAATCCTCCCAACCGTTCTAATTGGTTTGGTGACTCTGATTTTGGGAGTAATTTTCAGCCTTGCAAGTTCCTTCAGTCCGTTCCTCTACTACCAGTTCTAAATCAAGGAAAGTAATGTCTAGCGAAAATCCAAAGCCAAAGCGCCCAAAAACTGACTGGGGCAATTTTGCAGTATTCGTTGTGATTACAGGACTTTTCTCAACCTGGTTCTGGGGATCGCCAGCCGGTGCATTAGCCCGACTTGAGTTCCGCCAGCCTGTTGAACTGCCTGCTATTACGCCAGAGTCAGCTTTAGAGGTTGAAACTTTCGAACAGATTGAAGCTTGGGCGAAGGACAACGTCAGGGTTAAACCCGACGCAATTCGATTAGTGAATGACACCGTTGCCGCTTACTTCCCAACAGCTTCCAATCCAAAAGTTATTTACGGCGCGGAGTGGAAACCTGGTCGCGGCAGAGAATTGTTTTCATCGGCTGAATTCACTGACGTTTGTCGGTCCGAACCAGATATGGAATTGATGCGCAATACCTTGGATCGCTTAACAGCTGCTGCAGCTGAAACCGGCAAAGAGGTCTACTTTGTTGTTGCACCTTCCAAATATCGGGTGCTTGGTAAAGAGCTACTCGGTAATCGCTTTGATGCTCTCACCTATTGCGCGCTCCGCAACTACGCAATCACTGCCCAATTAGCTGCTGAATATCCCGACCTAATTCACCTCGTGACACCAAAGCGCGTGATGTACTACGCCTCAGATTCACCATATTGGGTTGGGGACACCCATTGGACACCAAAGGCAGCCCGCGCGCTTAGTGAAATTGTTTTAATGAAAGCTGCAAACCTGAGTCGCCCCGCCGCAACCAAGTTTTTGTTTGATCGACTTGAGGTTAAAGGCACAAAAGCTATGGGCGGTTTGTTCCGTCTAGCTGGTTCAAAAAAGACGACTGAAGAAACATTACTAAAACCGAAAAAACAATTTGTTTTCAAGATGAAGCGCAACCCACTATTTGATCCGCAAACATTTACTTGGAATTCTAAAAAAGCAGTCCCTGGCGCCGACGAATCGATCACCATCCTGCATGACTCGTTTGTATTAGTGCCACGCGCAACCACACATTTTGGTTCAGCATTCTCATTTGGCGTTGATGTGCATTGGAATAACCACAAAGATTTAGAAAATGTTCCGGTCACAAAAACTCTGATTATTGAAAGCGTCGATCGAACATTTCTTTCCCACCTTGCAAGTGCCACAAACCTTGAGGACCTTGCTACCCAAAAAGACTCTATGGAGTATGTAATTCGCTATCTTGCTCGGACGAGTTAATGGCGGAACTGGAAAGCGAATTTGAATTCGAGGTTGGGGTTGGTCCTTGGCAGGGCGAGCTTCCAACTGAAGAGCACTTTGATCCAGAACTTTTAGCTAACGGTGATCGCCGCAATGTCGTCGATAAATATCGCTACTGGAAAATGGATGCGATAGTTTCAGATCTCGACACGCAGCGACATGAATTTCATGTTGCGATTGAGAATTGGGAACACGATCTAAACATCGGTTCGATTGTTCGATCCGCAAACGCATTCATGGCGAAATCTGTTCACATCATTGGTAAACGTCGCTGGAATCGTCGTGGTGCAATGGTTACAGATCGTTACCAGCACGTGCATCATCACGAAAGCATCGCTGATTTCGTCGTTTGGGCAGCTTCGGAAAACTTGCCGATTCTCGCAATCGACAATTTGCCAGGAGCAGTTCAACTCGAAACTTATGTGATGCCTGAGCGGTGCGTTTTGCTGTTTGGCCAAGAAGGCCAAGGTCTTACGGCGGAGGCGGGGGCGGCGAGTGAGGCGTGTCTTGCAATCGCGCAGTACGGATCCACTCGCTCAATCAACGCAGCTGCAGCGGCCGCAATCGCGATGCACGCTTGGATTCGCCAACACGCATTTAACCAAACCCCGGGTATGAATAAATGAGTGCCAACCAAGCAGTTGTAAGAAATCGACTTTTTCAACGCCTATTCATTGCCCGCACAATCTCCAACTTTGGCAACGGTATGGGCCCAACCGCAACCGCTTTCGCCGTTTTCGCGTTGCCCGGTGGTGACGCCACGCTATTAAGCATCCTGCTGACAGCGCAGGCGATTCCACTTGTCGCACTGCTGCCAATCGGTGGCGTACTTGCTGATCGTTTCGGCCGTGCCCGCACGATTGCCACGATGGACAGCATTTTGTCAGTGGTTGTTCTCACAATCGCCACAATGTTTTATTTCGAAGTCACCAACTTGGCCATTTTGATTCCACTATATGCACTTACTGGAACTTTGAATGCGCTTTGGTATCCGGCTTACCCTGGATTACCTGCAGACATCATCGAAGAGGAACATCTGCAAGTTGCAAACTCCTATATCGCTTTTGGTTCCAACATTGCGATGATTACTGGCGCAGCAGCTGGTGGTTTGCTGGTTGCCTTCATCGGCGGTCCCGCTGCGATTGCAGTCGATGGTCTCACGTTCGCAATCGCTGGCCTGGTGGTTTGGAAATTGCGTCACACCTCAAAACGAAATGAAAACCCGGAATCAACTTTCCAGGAATTAAAAGACGGCTGGAAAGTTTTCATTTCCTACAAGTGGGTAGTGGTCGTTGTGGCTGCTTTTTCATTCATCGTCTTGGCGGTGCGTGCGACCGAAGGTGTGCTGGGGCCACTGGTTGCAAAAGAAACTTTGGGAGGAGCCATCGGCTGGTCCCAAGTTGTGGCAGCTGAATCAACCGGACTTCTGTTAGGGGCAATCATCGCCTCACGTTGGGTGCCAGCTCGTCCAATCATGGCTGGAATGTTGATTACTGGAACTGCCACGATTTTCATTTGGTCGTTAGCAGCTGGTCTGCCGCTGCCACTAGTCATGCTTGCAGCTGTGACCTGGGGGATTGGCATGGAAACCTTCATGATTTGGTGGATCACTGCGCTGCAAACAAATATCCCAAAAGAATCTATCGGGCGCGTTTCTGCGTACGATGCATTTGGCTCGCTACTTTTCGGACCAATCGGACTCGCAATCGCCGGGCCAGCAGCAGTGCGATTTGGCACCGGACCCGTGCTTTGGGTTGGTGGTGCAATCGTTTTGAGCGCCGTTCTAGCCTCAATGCTCTCCAAGTCGGTGCGGGAACTGCCCTCTGGCTCGCCGGAGGTCGCGGCCGAAAGCAATTCCACAAACTGAGACAAACACGAATAGGTCGAATGGCTGTTACCCGGAGCGGGTGGCGTCTGCGAGAATTAGCCCGTCACAACGTCGTGGCAAAAGCCACAGACCCTTTTCGACTAATCAGGAGTTGTCAGCGATGCCTATTGCTACCCCCGAGATTTATCGCGAAATGTTGGACCGCGCAAAAGCCGGCCGTTTCGCATACCCAGCTATTAACGTCACTTCATCCAACAGCATCGTCGCGGCAATCCGCGGTTTTGCTGAAGCTGAATCAGACGGCATCGTCCAGTTCTCCTGGGGTGGCGCCGAATTCGCTTCTGGCCAGCGCGTAAAAGACATGGTGCTTGGTGCACGTGCACTTGCCGAATTTGCTTACGTGGTTGCAGAGAAGTACGACGTGCAGATTGCACTTCACACTGATCACTGCCCATTGGAAAAGCTCGATGGTTACATGCGTCCGTTGATCGACGTTTCGACTGAACGCAAAGCCAAGACTGGCTTGCCACTTTTCCAGAGCCACATGTGGGACGGTTCCGCTGTCGATTTGGGTCAGAACCTCTCAATCGCAGAAGAATTGCTCGACAAGTGTGCAGCTAACGACATCATCCTCGAAATCGAAATCGGCGTTGTCGGTGGCGAAGAAGATGGCATCGAAGCAAAGCATGATGCCAAGTTGTTCTCGACTCCAGAAGACGGCCTCGCAACCGCTGAAAAGCTTGGCCTCGGCGAACGTGGTCGCTACATGGTTGCCGCAACCTTCGGCAACGTGCACGGCGTTTACAAGCCAGGCAACGTTGTTCTCACCCCATCCATCTTGGGTGAAATTCAGCAAGTGGTTGGCGCTAAGTACGGTGTTGACAAGCCATTCGACTTGGTATTCCACGGCGGATCAGGCTCATTGCTTTCCGAAATTCGTGACTCCCTCGACTACGGCGTCATCAAAATGAACATCGACACTGACACCCAGTACGCGTTCACTCGCCCAATCGTTGATCACATGTTCAAGAACTACGACGGCGTACTCCGTATTGACGGTGAAGTCGGCAACAAGAAGGTCTACGACCCACGCTCCTACGGCAAGCTTGCTGAAGCTGGCATGGCAGCTCGCGTGGTTGCAGCTTGTGAAGATCTTCGTTCAACCGGCACCAAAATCAAGTAAATAATTTCGACTTCCATTAAGGAATCAAATTGATGAATGCGCTGCCACCAGCCGCCGTAATTCGCGCTGGGGGCAGCGCTTTCGTTTTGGATTTAACCGGCCCACGGCCACCGCGAATCCTGCATTGGGGAGCGGACCTCGGTCCGCTATCGGATGCTGAAGTCGCCGCACTTGCTTTCGGTCGCCAACTTGGTCGGGGCCATTCGGCTTTCGACCAACCTGTACCACCATCAATAACTCGCGATAGTGGCGAGGGGTTTTTTGGGATACCCGGTGTTTCTGGCCATCGCAACGGAATGAGTTTTTCCAACCGCTTTGAACTGGTGTCAGCAAAAATCTCGAACAACACGGTTGATGTGCTGTGCCGCGATGCCGATGCCTCACTAGATCTGCGGATTTGGTTCGTGATGAGCGATGCTGGAGTTTTGAAGATCCAATCAAAACTCACAAACACTTCAGACGATGCCTACGTCTTAAACGAACTAACGCAAGCATTGCCACTGCCATCTAAAGCGACATCGCTAACCGACTTCACCGGCAACTGGTCCCGCGAGTTTCATCCCCAAACTCGAAAAATCGAGACCGGCATTTGGTCGCGAGAAATTCGTGAAGGCCGCACTGGTCACGACTTTACTTTGACGTTTAACGCCCACACTGATGGTGCAGATTTCCAATCCGGTGAACTTTGGACATTGTCACTTGGCTGGAGTGGAAACACTCGACACTACGTAGAGAAGTTGCCCGACGGCACGAAGTGGATTGGCGCCAATGAACTTTTGCTGCCGGGAGAAGTTACGCTCGCAGCAGGTGAGTCGTACGAGTCGCCGACTTTGTATGCGACTCACTCAACCGCTGGGTTCGATGGGGTTGCAGCAAATTTCCACTCTTACCTTCGGGCACGATCGCATCACCCAAAGCGGCCTCGCCCTCTAACTATCAACGTTTGGGAGGCTGTCTACTTCGACCACAACTTCGAAAAACTATCAGCGTTGGCAGATGTTGCAGCTGAGATCGGGGTTGAGCGTTTTGTATTAGATGATGGTTGGTTTGGCTCGCGCCGCAACGACCTGTCCGGCCTTGGCGATTGGGTCGTTTCGCTCGATGCTTGGCCAGCGGGGTTACATCCACTAGCGAAAAAACTGGAAGAGGTAGGAATTGAGTTTGGGCTTTGGTTTGAGCCCGAAATGATTCAGACTGATTCAGATGTTTTCCGAGCTCACCCAGACTGGGTTTTGGCGGTGCCAGGCCGGCTGCCGTTTGAATGGCGCTCCCAACAAGTGATTGATTTGGCCAACCCTGATGCTTACGCGCATGTGCTAGGTCAGATG
>JBEAZM010000232.1:0-8543 GCA_041170125.1 Actinomycetota bacterium | reverse complement strand
TCGTCCAACCTTGCAGCTTTTTGAAGAGCAAACTGGTATCGCCGTTAACTACAACGAGGATTACAACGACAACAATGAGTTTCTCGCCAAGGTCAAGCCACAATTAGATGCCGGCCAAGCTATTGATCGCGACATTGTGACCCCGACCGACTGGATGGCTGGCTACTGGATCGCAAAGGGCTATGCCCAGAAGCTCGATAAGGCCAACATTCCAAATTCTGCCAATATGGGTGCTGCCTGGGCTGGCGTTGGTTTTGACCCAAATCGCGATTACAGCTTGCCTTGGCAGTCGGGCTTCGCTGGACTAGGTTGGAATAAGAAACTTCTCAAAGAACTCACTGGCAAATCAGAACTTCGCACCGTTGAAGAACTCTGGGCACCAGAACTCAAAGGCCGTGTGACCATTCTCTCTGAAATGCGTGACTCGATTGGTGTTGTGCTGATGTCACTTGGTTTGCGTTGTGACAACTTCTCTGATGCTGACTTTGAAGCTGCAATCGCTGTCCTGCAGGAGCAGGTTGATTCTGGCCAGATTCGCCAGGTGACGGGCAACGATTACAAGACCGCCATGGCAAACGGCGAAGTTGCTGCCGCTATCGCTTGGTCTGGTGACATGTTGAATGACACCGATACCTACGGTTTCTCAATCCCTGAATCTGGCGGCACCTTGTGGACTGACAACATGATCATCCCAATCGGGGCCACCCATAAGAAGAACGCTGAAAAGTGGATGGACTTCTACTACGACCCAATCAACGCCGCACGTGTAGCTGCCTACGTGAACTACATCTGTCCAGTTGATGGCGCCCAAGAAGCTATGGCTGAAATTGATCCATCAATGGTTGATAACCCAGCCATCTTCCCAGATGAAGCAACCTTGGCAAAGGTACAAACCTTCATGGCATTGAGCGATGTTCAGCAGTCCAGCTTTGAAGAGCAGTTCCAAGCTCTTGCTGGCGCGTAAATAAATTAGAAAGGTACATCTGCCCCGTGAACGAAACTGTAGCGAATCACCAAGTGGAAGATTTGCACTTAGTAAACGTAACTAAAAGCTTTGGATCGTTCACGGCGGTGGATGACCTGACTCTTACCATTCCAGCAGGAAAGTTTTTTGCACTCCTTGGTCCATCCGGATGTGGCAAAACAACCACCTTGCGAATGGTTGCAGGTCTCGAACAACCAACTCTTGGACAAATTCGGTTGGGTGAAAAAGACATCACAACCCTGCGGCCTTATAACCGAAACATCAACACCGTTTTTCAGTCCTATGCCTTGTTCCCGCACCTTGATATTTATGAGAACATCGCGTTCGGGCTGCGCCGTAAAGGTGTAGCAAAAACTGAGGTAGATCGACGTGTAGCTGAGGTACTCGAACTTGTTGAACTCGAGCACCTAGCCCGTCGCAAACCTGCTCAACTTTCCGGTGGCCAGCAGCAGCGTGTTGCTGTTGCTCGTGCACTTGTTAATCGACCAGATGTGCTTCTTCTTGACGAGCCGCTTGGTGCGCTTGATTTGAAATTGCGCCGACAAATGCAAATTGAGTTGAAGCGAATTCAGAGTGAAGTTGGCACCACGTTCGTCCACGTCACCCATGATCAAGAAGAGGCCATGACCATGGCCGACACAATTGCAGTCATGAACCAGGGCGTCATCGAACAGATGGGTGCGCCAGAAGAAATGTACGAGCTACCAAAGACCGCATTTGTGGCCAACTTCTTGGGACAAAGCAATCTGGTTGAAGGTCGAGTGTCAGCCGAAGAAGGCGAAAACCTTGTTGTCGATGTTCCTGGTGGCGGAAAAGTTCGAGTGATGAAGTCTCGGGCCACCGATCACACTGGCAAAGTCGTTGTTGGGGTGCGTCCAGAAAAAATGTGGGTCGTTGCAAATCCTGATGAAAAGCTCGAAAACTTTGTACGTGGTCGAGTCATCGATGTTTCCTTCACAGGTGTTTCGATTCAATACACAGTTGAATCTGATTGGGGTCGAACAGTTAGTTGCTTCGAGCAAAACTTAGATGTCGAAAAACGTGTTGTGGTTGGAGAGAACGTGACTCTAGCCTTCGAAATCGACAACACTTTTGGGCTTGATGGTGGCGAAGACCTCGAGGCTGGCACCGAATACTTGGGCGAGGACGAGGACTAGCCATGGTCGCTCTCGTCCCATCTTCTGGCCAAAAAAACGACTGGCAACCTTCTCGTCCAGGTAAGCGCAGTACTCCGTACTTATTGCTTTTGCCTGGCTTAGCGTGGTTAAGCGTTTTCTTCATCATTCCGCTTTTTTCGTTGCTCTCAACTTCACTCATGGTTCCGCTGGGGCTGAGCCCAGATGACGGTTATATGCCAGCTTTCAACGTGGCGAATTACGCGGAAGCTTTGAATGAATTTTCTGAGCAGTACCTGAGATCATTTCTTTTCGCTGGACTCGCAACCATTTTCGCCCTATTGATTGCCTACCCACTTGCGTATTTCATCGCTTTCAAAAGCGGCAAATGGAAAAACATTTTGTTGGTTCTGGTGGTTGCGCCGTTTTTTGCATCATTTTTGATTCGAACCTATGCCTGGAAAACAATTTTGGCTGACGATGGTTTCATTAATACTTTCGTCGCTACTTTGGGAGTCTTGCCAGACGACCGCATCCTCTCAACCCCGATTGCAGTAGTTGCAGGTCTCACCTATAACTTCTTGCCGTTTATGACTTTGCCGCTGTACGCCGCATTGGACAAGATGGATCCGCGCTTGATTGAAGCCTCAAGTGATTTATATGCAAAGCCGCTATCGGGCTTCTTCAAAGTTACTTTCCCGCTATCGCTGCCTGGTGTGGTGGCTGGAACATTGCTTACATTTATTCCTGCAGCTGGTGATTACATCAACGCTCAATTGTTGGGTGGCCCGCGGGACAAGATGATTGGCAACGTGATTGAGTCGCAATTTATTCGAATTCGGGATTACCCCACAGCAGCAGCTATGTCGTTCGTGCTGTTGTTAACTATCTTGATTTTGGTGTCCGTTTATGTGCGTCGGGCTGGAACTGAGGAGCTGCTCTAATGGCTGAAACTAAGAACCTCCCTAAAGCAAAAGTTCCGCGTCCATCCACTTGGCATCGGATTAATTTCTGGATTCGCGATCACTTGATTGCCTTTTATGGCATTCTCGCTTTGATTTATTTGTTCGCGCCAATTGCCGTAGTTGCGCTATTTAGTTTCAACAAGCCGGTAGGCCGTACTAACTCGACGTGGAATGAGTTCTCGCTTGAGGCTTGGACCGACATCTGTCGCGACCCGACGATTTGTACTGCGGTTGGCACCTCACTACGTATTTCAATCGTGTCCACGGTTGTGGCGACATTATTGGGCACCTTGATTGCCTTCGCATTAGTGCGGCACCGCTTCCGCGGCCGCTCAACCACAAACCTGATGATTTTCTTGCCGATGGCAACACCAGAAGTGGTGCTTGGCGCTTCGCTGCTCGCACTGTTCCTGAACCTGGGTCTGCCACTTGGCCAAACCACCGTCATGATCGCACACATCATGTTTAGCATTTCGTTCGTGGTGGTGACTGTGAAATCTCGACTTCAGGGCATGGACCCACGTCTAGAAGAAGCTGCGCAGGACCTTTACGCCGATGAGAAATCCACATTCCGCTACGTGACGTTTCCGCTGGTTGCACCCGGCATCGGAGCTGCAGCACTCTTAGCGTTTTCGTTGTCATTCGATGATTACATCATCACCAACTTCAACAGTGGCACCACAGTGACATTCCCAATGTACGTGTGGGGCGCGGCTCAGCGTGGTATCCCAGCACAAGTAAACGTCATCGGCACGATTATGTTCGTTGCTGCACTTTCCATGGTTTTAATTGCCCAAGTAATTGGTCGAGCAAAAACCAAGCAGTAGTTGAGTATTTCGCTAAGAATCAAACCCAAGTCCGAAAGCATCGAGCAGGCGCAACCACAAGTTGCGTCTGCCGTTGTTTCTATCTGCTGCTGCGAGCGAAAGCTGTGTCAGTTTGATGCCGATCCACCGAATTGGTTCTGGGGGAAACGGAATGGGTTTGGTTCTTATCATTTCGATTTTGAGCCGTGGGGATGTTGGTTCGTATAAATAATCCAACATCACATCAGCACCAAATCGACTGGCACCAACACCTAAGCCAGTGAAGCCAGCAACATAAGCCAATTTGTCATCAAGCTTTGTGCCCCAGAATGCAGTAAAGCGACTACAAGTGTCAATTGCTCCACCCCAGGCGTATTCGAAAGTGATGTTTTTCAAATCTGGGAAATAGCGCTGAAAGTTTGCAGCTAATTTTTCGTATGTGGTTTGATTATTTAGTTCATTCTCGCTGAACTTGCTACCAAAGTAATAAACAGCGTCATAGCCACCGAACAGAATTCGATTATCTTCGGTGCGACGAAAATAGTGGAACTGATTCGAGGCATCACGGAATCCTTCGAAGCCATCCCACCCGATTGATTTCAATTCGTCGGGTGTCAGGCTACGGGTGGCGATTTGATAATCAAACACTGGCACTATCCGGCTGCGAATCTCGCGGAATTGTGAATTAAACGCATTGGTTGCGATTGCAACCTTTTTCGCAAGCACTTGATTACCGTTCACTTGAAAACTAATTTGATCACGGTAATTCTTTATCGCAACAGCTGCTGAATTCTCAAAAATCTGAACACCATTTTAGATTCCGTGCTGGGCTAGCCCTATCAAGAGAGCCGCAGGGTTAACCATCGCAACCGTCTCTGCTTCAAAGTTTGCTGCCAGGAAGATTGGAGAATTTAGGCGGGCTTTAACTGCGGGTTCATCGAGTGGAATTAGAACTTCACCATATTTGCTAGCAATGTCGCGGGTGGCCGCAAGGGCTGCTACTTGATGTTTTGCGGTTGCGACTTCGATTTCGCCCGAATCTCGCCAGTCACATTCAATTTTGTGCTGTTTCACAAACGCTTTTATCTCTGCAAAATTTGTTTCACCAAGTTCGCGAAGCAACTCGTAATCATCTGGCCAGCGATCAATCCCGTTTAGGGCGCCATGCGTCAGACTGGCATGTAGAAATCCACCATTACGGCCACTACCGCCGTATCCAAGGCTGCTCGCTTCAAACAATGCAATCCGTAAATGTGGATAGCGTTCTTGCGCGCGAATCGCAGACCATAAACCAGTGAAGCCACCACCAACAATCGCTAAATCACACTCCAAATTTTCGGAGAGTTTTGCCAGCCCAAGTGGCTTTATGGTGTCGAACCAATACGGTGCGAATTTTATGTTTGAAAAACTTGTGCTTGAAAAACTTGTGCTTGAAAAAGCTGATGGCGATTGGGGAGACATTTCCACCAATCCCTTCACGCACTCGAATTAAGAAAAGCATAACTGATAACGAGACGTTGGGCTACGCTTTCGGCATGACTAGATACGGCGCAATGTTTGGACCCGACATCACTTTTCTAGGTGTGCCTGCAATCGATATTGATGACGCTGCTGCGCTTGAAGCTGCGGATGTAGTGATTATTGGTGCGCCGTTCGATGGTGGTACTTCCTATCGCGCGGGAGCTAGGTTTGGTCCGAGCGCAATTCGTGGCACCGACTATCTGCCGCATGATGGTTCGCGGCCATCCTTAGCCATGCGGGTTGATGCTCTGCTTGACATGAATGTTGTAGACGCTGGCGATGTCGAGATGTATAGCGGTGATATCGAAAAATCTTGCGCCAGTTTGCAATCGGTGGTGAGCAAGGTTGCTGCTGCCGGAAAAATCCCATTGATTCTCGGCGGCGATCACACGGTCACGTGGCCAAACGTCACTGGTGTGGCAAGCGCGGTTGGTTACGGGAAAATTGCTGTAATCCATTTTGATGCCCACGCTGATACTGGTGACATCACGTTTGGTTCGCTCATTGGCCACGGCCAGCCGATGCGTCGATTGATTGAATCTGGCGCTGCCCGAGGTGATCGCTTTTTCCAAATCGGTCTACGCGGTTACTGGCCAGAGGGTGAAACTCTGGAATGGATGGCCGCCCAAAAAATGCGTTCGTATGAAATGACTGAAATCGTTGAGCGAGGCCTACAAGTATGCGTCGCAGAGGCGCTAGCCGCATCGCTTTCTGATTGTGATGGCGTTTTCTTGAGTGTTGATATCGATGTTGCAGATCCGGCACATGCTCCAGGAACTGGTACGCCAGAGCCGGGTGGACTTTCAGCTCGGCAACTTCTCGACACCATTCGAAAAATTTCCTATGAGGTACCAGTTCTTGGAATGGACGTTGTCGAGGTATCGCCAGGTTACGACCACGCAGACATCACAGTCCTGTTGGCTAATCGGGTGGTGCTTGAGGCGCTCAGCGGGATGGCTCGACGCCGTCGCGATCTCGCAACCGGTGAGACTTGGGACCCCAAGCAACCTTTATTAGATGGTCGCTAATCCACCGAAAAGCTAAACCAGTTTTGCGAGTTCTGCTTCCAAGACACCAAGCGCTTCGACGAGTAAGTCGTGCGGCATGGTGAGCGGAGGTAGGAGCCGCACTACGTTGCCATAAGTTCCCGCAGTCAAAATGATGACACCTGCAGCGTGGCAGGCCTTAGCTAACGCTCCGGTGATTTCGGGATTTGGATCGAGCGTGCCAGGCTTCACAAACTCAAAGGCCAACATTGCACCACGGCCACGTACATCCCCAACCACGTTGTACTTCGATTGAATTGATTTCATAATTGGCAGAGCGACGGATTCAATCGCCTTAGCTTTACCAATCAAGTCTTCATTCTTCATGGTTTGGATAGATGCGATTGCGGCCGCACAAGCGATTGGGTTTCCGCCGTAAGTTCCGCCGAGGCCGCCGACGTGGACACTGTCCATAACTTCAGCCCGACCCGTAACAGCTGCGAGCGGCAAACCACCTGCAATGCCTTTAGCCGTGGTGATTAAGTCTGGAACGATGTTTTCATCTTCACAAGCAAACCAGGCGCCAGTGCGGCAGAAACCAGTTTGAACTTCATCGGCCACGAACATGATGCCGTTTGCGTTTGCGAACTCAACAATCGCTGGCATGAATCCTGCGGTGGGGACAATAAAGCCACCTTCACCTTGGATTGGTTCAATCACAATTGCAGCCACATTGCCGGCACCAATTTCTTTTTCGATCTTGGTAGTAACGGCGGCCGCAATCTCGGCACCTGAGCGGCCATCGCGGAATGGGTAAGCAACAGGCACTCGGTAAATCTCATTCGCGAATGGTCCGAAGTTGTGCTTGTACGGGATGTTCTTTGCAGTCATCGCCATCGTCAAATTGGTGCGACCGTGATAGGCGTGTTCAAAAACGACCACTGCTTGACGTTTGGTGAAACTACGCGCAATTTTGATGGCGTTTTCGAGTGCTTCCGCGCCAGAATTAAAAAGTGCAGACTTTTTCGCATGCGAGCCCGGTGTCAGTTCGTTGAGTAATTCACAAACTTCGACGTAGCCGCTGTAAGGCGTGACCATGAAGCAAGTGTGGGTAAACGCTTCGACCTGAGCTTTGACTGCCTCAACTACTAGCGGCGCACTGTTGCCGACGTTGGTTACTGCAATCCCAGCACCCATGTCGATGAAGGTATTGCCGTCAATATCGAGCAAAACTCCATCGCCAGCGGCTTCAGTGAAAACCGGCATCATTCCACTCACGCCAGCACTGACGGCTGCATTGCGTCGCTCCAACAGCGCCTTGGATTTCGGGCCGGGGATTTCGGTAACGATATTGCGGGTTTGGGTAAGTTTTGGGCCACCAGTTGTCATAGTCCAAATCTACGCCTGCACTTAAAAGTTTTCTGCCCAGAAGTTCAGTTTCGTGACTTATTCGACTAGAGAATCTTCGAAAAGTAGAAGAAATTAAATTTTTAGTTTGTTTTCGAATCCCAGTGGCTTTGAATCTTTTGCACTTCACGGCGCGTAAGTCAGTGGGTGGAACTAACCTTTGGGCGGAGGAAAAATGCTTGAGCTGCTCGGAATGCTTCTATTTCTGTTTTTGATTGGTCTATCGATCGCGCTACACGAGCTTGGACACTTGATTCCAGCTAAAAAGTTCGGAGTAAAAGTCACTGAGTACGCAATCGGATTTGGGCCGTCTTTGTTTAGCCGAAAGTGGGGCGAAACCGAAGTACGACTTCGACTACTGCCTTTTGGCGGTTTCATTCGCATGATTGGCATGTACCTACCAGCCCGAAGTGACGGGAAAGTAATTGGTGGCCGTTTTGCAGACACCATTGCACAGGCTCGGGAGCAAGCCCGAAGCGAAATCACAGCCGAGGATGAGGCCCGAACTTTTTATCGATTGAGCGTCCCAAAACGACTGGTCGTCATGATTGGCGGACCGTTTATGAATCTGGTGCTGGCATTCGTGATCTTCACTGTAACGCTGGTTGGTATAGGCACCCCAAGTGTCACCACGACCGTCGGTTCGATTGTTCCATGTGTTCCTGTTGAGACTGACTTAAGTGGCGAGGGCACAATCGCGGGTTGTGTTGATTCGGCATCTACGCCGGCGGTGATTAGTGGCATTCAAGTCGGTGACA
>JBEAZM010000231.1:0-2962 GCA_041170125.1 Actinomycetota bacterium | reverse complement strand
CCATCACTAAAGCAACATGTTCAATGCCATCAATTTTTGATCGGTAGCCAACAGCTTTAAATTCACCAAACTCAGTCGGAAGTTTTGAGGTTGCAACATATTCGACAAGTGATTGTTGATGTCGAATGTATTCAATCAAGTCAGCAATCGAAATCATTTTCAAATTGTGCGCGTCCGCGAAATCGCGGCAGGCAGGTGCGCGCATCATCGAGCCATCATCATGAACGAGTTCACAAATGACACCAACGGGTGCAAGGCCAGCCAGTTCGGTTAATTCAACAGCTGCTTCGGTGTGACCTGCTCGACGCAAAACACCACCCGGAACTGCCCGCAATGGGAATATATGCCCTGGCCGAGTGAAGTCGGCAGCTGATGAATTTTCATTCGCCAACAATCGCACAGTGGTTGAACGATCAGCCGCTGAGATGCCAGTGTCGACGCCCTCTCGAGCGTCTACCGAAACGGTGTAGGCCGTGCCTTTTTGATCCTCGTTGACAGCTGTCATTGGTGGGATATTCAGTTGGTCGAGCAAGTCGCCTTTCATCGGCACACAAACCACACCGGACGAGTAACGAATCATGAATCCCATGAGTTCGGGCGTGCTGAGGGCAGCAGCAAAAATCAGATCGCCTTCATTCTCGCGATCTTCATCATCAACCACCACAACCGCTTTGCCAGCGGCGATGTCCGCGATTGCGGATTCAACTGAATCCAGCCGGATACTCACTTATTCATCACCTGCAAGATTCTTTCGACATGTCGAGCTAAAACATCTGTTTCTAAGTTAACGGAATCTCCAGCGGATTTAATTCCCAATGTGGTCAAACCAAGAGTGGTTGGGATAAGTGAAACTTCGAACCAATCATCACCAAGGTTTGAAACTGTGAGCGAAACCCCATCAATGGCAATCGAACCTTGTTTCGCAACGTACTTTGCGATTGCGCCCGGAAGCGTAAAACGAACCACTTCCCAGTTCTCGCCAGGTGTGCGACTGACAAGTTCGGCTTGGGCATCAACATGCCCCTGGACCATATGGCCACCGAACCGCGAATCCGCCCGCATTGCTCGTTCGAGGTTTACTCGATCGCCGATTTGAAGCGCGCCAAGATTTGAGAGATTAAGGGTCTGAGCCATTACATCGGCTGAAAACTCTTCACCGTTAACGTTGGTGACGGTAAGGCAGACACCGTTTACACAGATTGAAGCTCCGAGTTCGGCGTCACTTGTTACTAGAGGACCGTGTAAGGCGATTGTGGCTGAATCCGAACCGAGGCGAATAGAGACAACTGTGCCGAGCTCTTCAATAATTCCTGTAAACATCCTCGTAACCTTAACTGAGCGAGCGAATCGGACGTAAATCCAACATTCGATCGGGACCAAATTGAGCCGAGCGAAACACGGTCCATTCCTGAGCCTCGGTGATTGCTGTAATTCCAAGATCAGCGATTGCGGCCGCCCCACCGCCCAACAACTTTGGGGCAGTGAACCAAACGAGTTGGTCCACTAAACCGGCCTTCAAAAAGGCACTAGCAATTTTGGCGCCACCTTCAAGCATTAAGTGTTGGACTCCAAGAGTCGCCATGTGTTGCAACTGAGCCAAGGGATCATGCGAACGTAATTGGGTGTAACTGCCGTCGATTCGCAATCCTGAAGGCAGATCGCGTTCGCCAAGTACAAAGATTTGAGGCTGTGGCCAATTGCCGTTTAGTCGGACATCAAGTGCCGGATCGTCAGTAATAACAGTTCCAGTCCCAACCGCAATCGCATCCACTCGAGCCCGCATTCGGTGCACGTACTCTCGAGCCAATTCGCCGGTAATCCAGCGAGAACTGCCATCAGCCGCGGCGATGTAACCGTCCAAAGTGGTTGCGATTTTGAGGGTCACGTAAGGCAATGAGGTGAATTGAAAATGCAACCATGGCTCAACCAAAGCTTCAGCTTCTATGTTGTGTAGCTGTTGAACTTCTATGCCTGCTTGCTCCAGAGTTTCACTGCCACCTGCCGCTACCCCAGTATCCGTGACCGCGTAGAAGACCCGACGGATGCCTGCTGCAATTAGAGCTTCAGAACAAGGACCGGTTTTGCCATAGTGATTACATGGCTCGAGCGTCACAATTGCAGTTCCACCAACCGCATCGGCACCAGCTAGGCGCAACGCGATTACTTCAGCATGATGCACACCGTCGGTTCCATGCACACCTTCACCGACCAGACGGCCATTGGCATCAAGAATGCGACAGCCAACTTTTGGATTGGGTGTTGGTCGAACTGGTGCCGCTAGGACCACCTCGACCAATTCATCGAGATGCTGTGCTTCAGTTGCAAAATCAATCAATGGTTACACCACCAACTGTTCTGATACGAAGTATTCGCAAGTTCCCGAAGTCGATCAACTGCAGCGGCTGGATCGTCAGCCAAGTAGACCGCATTTCCCGCAACGAAAACATCAGCACCCGCCTCGGCACAAATTTCGATTGTGTTCGTATTCACTCCACCATCAACTTGGATCCACAGTTGCAGGTTATCGCGGTTGATTAATTCTCGGGCGCGACGCACTTTTGACATCATGTCTGCCATGAAGGATTGGCCACCAAAACCGGGTTCAACACTCATGATTAGCAACATATCGAGTTTTGGCAGGAATTCTTCAAAGTCAGTGAAGTCCGTACCCGGCTTGATTCCCATTCCAACGCGGGCGCCGGCTGCCCGAATGTCATCAATAACTTGGTAAGGCTTACTCGCTGCCTCCAAATGAAAAGTCACACTTTGAGCTCCAGCTTCGGCATATCCGGGCGCCCATTTTTCAGGATTTGCAATCATCAGATGACAGTCGATTGGAGTGTTCACAACTTTAAGCAGGCTCTCCACAACCGGTTGGCCAATAGTCAGGTTTGGCACAAAATGGTTGTCCATCACATCGACATGTAACCAATCTGCATGGCCGGATACGAGTTCACAATCC
>JBEAZM010000230.1:0-6403 GCA_041170125.1 Actinomycetota bacterium | reverse complement strand
TTGCAGCAGTCGTGAAAACAGTTGGCGAGAAGGATGCGGAAGCGCTTCGAACTTTGACGTTACAGGTTTATACCCGAGCCGAAGAAATCGCCCGAGCTCGCGGCGTGATATTGGCGGATACCAAATTTGAATTCGGTCGACGTGCTGACGGTGCGATTGTTTTGGCTGACGAGGTCCTTACCCCAGACTCTTCGCGTTATTGGCCAGCGGATTTGTGGCAGCCGGGTCGTTCTCAACCATCTTTTGACAAGCAGTACTTGCGAGATTGGCTCACTTCGAACGAATCTGGCTGGGATAAGGATTCAGATTTGCCGCCGCCAGCCTTGCCCGAACATGTAGTGGCCCAAACCCGGGCAAGATACATTGAAGCTTTTGAACGAATCACTGGCAAGACTTGGCAGTAATCCACTATTTGGAATGTTCGCATTCGAATTGTGATTGCACAAAATTGCGCGGACTAAACTTGCCCAGTCTCACAGCAGTCGAGGCTTTACATCTCCCCAAAAGGAGCGCCGCGTGGCCCGCGTAATTGTTAACGTCCGGTTGAAATCCGAAATTCTTGACCCCCAAGGAAGAGCTGTCCAAGGTGCGCTTGGCCGACTTGGCCTTGAACATGTCACCAACGTTCGGCAAGGCAAGCAATTTGTCATCGACATCGATGGTGAATTGGGCGAAGCGCAATTAGCCAAGCTTCATGAGTTAGCCGAAAACTTGCTTTCCAACCCCGTTATTGAGGATTACGACTTGCAGGTGGAAGCCTGATGCAGGGCGCTCGAATCGGAATCATCACTTTCCCGGGCTCACTCGATGATCGCGACGCCGCTCGGGCAGTGCGAATCGCCGGCGGCGAACCAATCGCACTTTGGCACGCTGAAGCCGACCTGAAGGATGTAGACGCTGTTGTCATCCCAGGCGGCTTTTCTTATGGTGACTACTTACGCTGTGGCGCGATTGCACGCTTTGCCCCGGTCATGGAAAAACTTGTTGATGCCGCTAAATCAGATTTACCAGTTTTGGGAATCTGCAATGGTTTCCAAATTCTCTGTGAGTCACATCTGTTGCCTGGTGCGTTGATTCGCAACGACCACATGCATTTTGTTTGCCGGGATCAAGAACTTGAAATTGTGAATACCAACTCCATGTGGACCCGCGATTTTGAATTGAATCAGCACATCACAATCCCGTTGAAGAATGGTGAAGGCGGATATATCGCTGATGAAAAAACTTTAGACATGCTTGAGGCGGAAGGTCGCGTGATTGCGCGTTACGTAGGCGTGAATCCGAACGGTTCCTACCGTGATATTGCGGGCATCTCGAACGCAAAAGGCAATGTTGTCGGACTCATGCCACACCCAGAACATGCGGTTGAGGCACTAACCGGCCCAACCACCGATGGCTTGCCATTCTTCACTTCCATCCTCACCGCGCTACTTGCAGGAGCGAACGCATGAGCCGCAAAGTCGATGATGTCAGCACCGCTGTTACCAGCCCAGAAACGGAACAGCCGTTTCTGGAGCTCGGACTAAAACCAGATGAGTACCAACAGATTCGTGACATTCTCGGACGACGTCCGACGAGCTCCGAACTTGCCATGTACTCAGTCATGTGGAGCGAACATTGCTCATACAAATCCTCCAAAGTGCATCTTCGCCAATTCGGTGAAAAGAAGCCAGAAACCGATGCCATGCTCGTTGGGATTGGCGAAAACGCGGGCGTTGTAGATATTGGTGATGGCTGGGCAGTTACATTTAAAGTGGAGTCGCACAATCACCCTTCCTTCGTTGAGCCTTACCAAGGTGCAGCTACAGGTGTAGGCGGCATCGTTCGCGACATCATGTCTATGGGAGCTCGCCCGGTCGCAGTGATGGATCCGCTGCGGTTTGGGCCACTTACAGCACCAGACACCGCTCGGGTTTTACCGGGTGTGATTGCTGGTGTTGGTGGCTACGGCAACTGCCTGGGTCTGCCAAACATTGGTGGCGAGGTTGTCTTCGACCCGAGCTATGCCGGTAACCCACTCGTAAACGCACTTTGTGTTGGCACCATGCGACATGAAGATATTCATCTGGCCAAAGCGGACGGCATCGGCAACCTTGTAATTTTGTTTGGCGCCGCAACCGGTGGCGACGGCATTGGTGGCGTTTCAGTTTTGGCATCTGAAACTTTTGATGATGGCGGACCCGCGAAGCGCCCGAGTGTGCAGGTTGGCGATCCATTCATGGAGAAGTTGCTAATTGAGTGCACTTTGGAATTGCTCCAAGCTGGACTTGTTGAGGGCATTCAGGATCTCGGTGGTGCTGGAATTTCTTGCGCCACGAGTGAGTTGGCATCTAATGGCACGGGCGGAATGCACGTATGGCTAGACCGGGTGCCATTGCGCGATGCGTCACTGACTCCTGAAGAAATTTTGATGAGTGAATCCCAAGAACGCATGTGTGCGATTGTGCCGCCCGAAAATCTCGAAAAGTTTATGGGCATCTGTCGCAAGTGGGATGTACTCGCTACTGTGATTGGCGAAGTTACTGACACTGGCCGACTCGTGATTGAGTGGCACGACCAAACGATTGTCGATGTGCCTCCGCGCACGGTTGCGCATGATGGTCCGGTCTACAACCGCCCATTCCATCGGCCAGCCTGGCAAGACGCACTCCAAGCTGATGCCCCAACCGCAGACAAACTCGCTCGACCAAAAACCGCAACTGAGCTTCGCGAAACAATTTTGCGAATGACGGCTGCACCAAACCTCGCGAGCAAGCGTTGGGTCACAGATCAGTATGACCGCTACGTGCTTGGCAACACTGTCCTGGCCCAACCAGAAGACTCGGGCATGGTGCGCGTTGACGAAGTCACTGGTCGTGGAGTTGCGGTTTCGACTGACTGCAACGGTCGCTTTGCAAAGCTTGATCCCTACACCGGTGCGAAATTGGCTTTGGCTGAGGCTTATCGAAATGTCTCGACCACAGGCGCGTCCCCACTAGCTGTCACCAACTGCTTGAATTTTGGCTCACCCGAAGACCCTGAGGTGATGTGGCAGTTTGCTGAAGCTGTCCGGGGATTGGCTGATGGCTGCCTCGAACTCGGCACTCCAGTTACTGGTGGCAATGTGTCGTTCTACAACCAAACTGGCAGCACCCCAATCTTGCCAACCCCAGTGGTTGGTGTGCTTGGCGTGATTGACGATGTGGATCGCCGCACTCCAATGGCCTACAAAACCGATGGCGAACTCATCTACTTGCTGGGTGACACCCGGGATGAATTCGCAGGTAGTGAATGGGCGCACGAAATTCACGGCCACTTGGGTGGATTGCCACCTGTGATTGATTTAGCGAAGGAGATTCAACTCTCTGAGATTCTGATTGCAGGCTCCCGCGATGGCTTGATTTCGGCTGCGCACGACGTCAGCGATGGTGGTGTGATGCAGGCGCTCATCGAGATGGCTTTGCGCTCCAATCGAGGCATGCGGGTGTGGGTGCCTACCGAGCTTGACCCCTTCGTTTTCGCATACTCCGAAAGTGCCACCCGAGCAGTTGTGGTCGTGCCACGTGATGAGGAATCTCGTTTCGCCGGCATGTGCCACATGCGTGGTTTCACAGCGACTCGCATTGGTGTGGTAGACAGCGAACTTGCTGGCGATGTGCAGCAGATTGAACTCGGCGGGGTTTATGGCGAGACGCTTTCCCTAGCGCTGCCGGAGTTGGCTGAAAGGCACTTGAACACCCTACCGAGTGTGCTTGGACCAACGGTCGGTTAACGCTGTTTAAGGTTTGAAAAAAATCGGGGGAGATGGGTTAAATATGGCCGTGCAACTGCCTATCGAAATTCAAAAATGGTTGGAACAATCAATCCCAGATCGGGCAATCGAAAAAGCTGCTGTAAAAGTTGTGTTAGCAAAAATTGCTGAAGCAGCACCTGGTAAATCTGTAGAACTTCGAATCCCGCCGCATGCTGCTATCCAGATTGTGGAAGGCACAAATCACCGCCGTGGCACCCCAGGTGCTGTGGTTGAGATGTCGGCTACCGCACTGATTCATCTCGCGATTGGGGACGAATCGTGGAGTGATTTAGTGGCGGAGGGAAAGCTATTGGCATCCGGCGAACGCAGCGATTTATCGCATTTATTTCCGATATGGAATCTCTAGTAACAAGAAATTTCAATCGGCTGCCGAACCCCAACTAAACTTCACTTGTGGCGAGACGTGATGGGTTACTAACCCACGATCTAAATCCAAATGAAAAAGGTCCACAAGATGCTTGTGGAGTATTCGGGGTCTGGGCTCCAGGAGAGCAAGTCGCCAAACTCACTTACTTCGGTCTATACGCGTTGCAACATCGCGGCCAGGAATCGGCCGGTATCGCTGCCAGCGATGGTGGCCGCATGGTGGTCTATAAAGACATGGGCTTGGTGTCGCAGGTCTTCACTGAAGATATTCTCGAAACTTTGACAGGCCACATTGCAGTTGGGCATTGTCGATACTCAACCACTGGTT
This sequence comes from Actinomycetota bacterium, assembly GCA_041170125.1. Taxonomy (GTDB): domain Bacteria; phylum Actinomycetota; class Actinomycetes; order S36-B12; family UBA5976; genus JAFMIT01. Next base: position 1,916 of record JBEAZM010000230.1, on the reverse strand, counting down.
CTTCAAAATGGGAAAACGCCCAACCCACATTTCGCACCACGGCGCAGGGCCACATCGCACTTGCTCACAACGGCAATCTTGTGAACACCAAAGAGTTGTCAGACTCGCTTACAGCGGAACCAGCTCGTCGTTCGGGTCGCCCTAGCGCCACGACAGACACGGAAGTTTTAACTCGACTAATTGCAGCGCATCCGGACTTGTCGATTGAAGCTGCAGCAATGAAAGTTTTGCCAGACGTCAAAGGTGCTTTCTCACTCGTATTCATGGACGAAGGCACGCTTTATGCCGCGCGCGATCCACAGGGCATTCGGCCACTCGTGCTCGGCAAGTTAGAGCACGGCTGGGTGATTGCATCTGAAACTGCAGCACTCGACATTGTTGGTGCGGCTTTCGTTCGCGAAGTCGAACCGGGCGAATTAGTCGCGATTGATGAATCAGGTTTGCGCACCGCCAGATTTGCTGAGGCCGCACCGAAGCATTGTTTGTTTGAATACGTTTATCTCGCACGTCCTGACACGGTTTTGGCAGGCAAGTCAGTACACGCGGTTCGAGTAGCGGTTGGTCGGCGTCTGGCACAAGAGTTTCCAGCCGATGCCGACTTAGTGATTCCAATTCCCGAGTCCGGCACGCCGGCTGCGGTTGGCTACGCCCAAGGAAGTGGCATTCCATTTGCCCAGGGGCTAGTGAAGAACGCATACGTCGGCCGGACGTTCATCCAACCTTCGCAGACTTTGCGACAACTCGGCATTCGATTAAAACTGAATCCGCTGCGCGAAGTGATTGCGGGCAAAAAGTTGGTAGTCGTCGACGACTCAATCGTGCGCGGAAATACACAGCGTGCAATCGTGAGAATGTTGCGTGAAGCGGGAGCTGCGGAAGTTCATGTGCGCATCTCCAGTCCACCAGTTCAATGGCCTTGTTTTTATGGGATCGACTTTGCGACCCGTGCCGAGCTGATTGCAACCGGACTTGGTGTCGATGAAATTCGTAAATCCATCGATGCCGATTCACTTGGCTATGTCTCACTCGAGGGATTGATTGAGTGCACTGAGGTTGCGACCGAGCGGTTGTGCAAAGCGTGTTTTGATGGTGAATACCCGATCGAGCTTCCAGCATCTGACCTGATAGGTAAACACATTTTGGATGGCATCGCAAAAACTGTAGAAGCGGATGCTGAAGTTCACCAAGCCTTGCGGCTTCCGTAGATTGGAATCTCGTGTCTGACGCTTACGCAAAAGCTGGAGTCGATGTTGAAGCCGGTGAACGAGCCGTTGCTCTCATGAAAGCCAGTGTGATTGGTGCAACTCGGCCGGAAGTCATCGGCGACTTCGGTGGCTTTGCAGGTTTGTTTGATGCAACCGCGCTGACAAAATATCGCAAACCAATTCTGGCCACCGGAACTGATGGCGTCGGCACCAAAGTAGCTGTGGCCCAAAAACTCGGCATTCATCACACAATCGGAATCGACTTAGTAGCAATGATTGCTGACGACATTGTTGTGTGCGGTGCCGAGCCGTTATTTCTTACCGACTACATCGCCACCGGCAAAGTGGAACCAACTGTGGTTGCGGACATAGTCCGAGGTGTAGCAGAGGGTTGCAAACTTGCTGGAATGGCTTTGCTCGGAGGTGAGACTGCCGAGCACCCGGGTTTGATGCAGCTCGGTGAATACGACATTGCAGGTGCCGGAACCGGTGTGGTCGAGGCTGATGAACTGTTGTCAGCGGATCGGGTGCGCACTGGAGATTTGGTAATCTCCATGGCAGCTTCTGGCCTTCATTCGAATGGTTATTCATTGGCACGCCACGTGTTGCTTGGTGATGCTGGAATTGCAGCTGGTTTAGGACTGGAAAAAGAAGTAGCGGAACTTGGCCGCACGCTCGGCGAAGAAATGTTGGAACCGACTCGCATCTATA
>JBEAZM010000229.1:0-3013 GCA_041170125.1 Actinomycetota bacterium | reverse complement strand
TACCAAGAGGCTTTTAGCCCAACCGGAATTTCTGAAACTTCTAAGGCTTTGATGGCTGCCTCGTCCCCATCGAGCGTTGCGGATCGCATCACCGCGCCGACCTTGTTAATGCAAGGCCAAGCAGATTCACTATTCACGCTTACGGAATCTGACGCGACCTACAAACAAATCAAAGCTGCGAATCCAGCAGTTCCGGTGAAAATGGTTTGGCACGGCGGTGGTCACGATGGCGGATTGAATGAGCGCAACCGCTTAGATGACTTAGTCCTTGCGTGGTTCGATGCCCATCTTGCTGAAAAATCAAAAGCAAACACCGAGTTCGAAGTGACAATTCGTAAAGGCTCGGTCATTAGTAACAACTCAGATCAACAGTTTGAGATTTGGAAATCAGAAAGCTACCCCGGTCTCGGGGGTGTGACCGAAAAATTCTCTCTCAACGGACCTACTCAGCAAGTAATTCGACCTGCTGGCGGCGTACCGGCCAATATCTCGGTCTTGCCAGGATTCAGTTTCGGTGGGCTCTCCAATATGTTGAGCCAACCGCTCCCCAACCAATCCGCCTACTTTGAAACTGAGCCATTCACGAGCAAAGTTGTGGTTGCTGGTACTTCCCGCGTGACTTTGTCGGTCTCGGCTTTGACTGAAATCAGTGATGCAACTTTGTTCGTCAGTTTACGAGTAGTTAGTGATAGTGGTCGGGAAACTTTTCCAAACGGATTAGTGGCTCCATTAAAAGTGAAGAATTTTGGCCCAACCCCGCAACTCATCGAAGTCAATCTGCCAGCGATAGTGAGTGAAATCAATCCTGGCGACAAACTTCGCCTAGTGGTTTCAACCACTGATTTTGGCTACCAACTGCCGACCGAAGGTGTCCAGTTTGCCGTTGGTCTGGCTGATACCGATCTTGAGCTTGCGGTCAACTCAGAACTACGAAACGCCAGCACTGATGCCTCTCCGGCCACTTGGGTGATTGGTTCACTTTTGGCTGCTGCGCTGATTGGATTTTTGTCGTGGCTAATACGTCCGCGGCATCGAACTGCAGTTCGAGAAGACCTCGCAGAAACGCCTGTTCAGATTGAAAACCTCGTTAAGGAATTCAAAGGTGGGCATCGAGCTGTCAACAGCATTTCGTGGAATGTGCCATCAGGAAAAGTGGTTGGACTTCTTGGTCCAAACGGTGCTGGCAAAACCACCACAATGCGCATGATTATGGGCTTAATCAACCCGACCGAAGGTGAAATCTTTGTGTTCGGTGAAAAAGTTCAACCAGGTGTTCCGGTCCTAAGTCGAATCGGCTCTCTAGTCGAAGGAGCTGGCTTCCTGCCACACTTGAGTGGTCGCGAAAATCTCGAGCTCTATTGGAAAGCAACTGGCCGCACCACCGAAGATCCTCAAATGGATGCGGTTTTAGCGATTGCAGATTTAGGCACCGCGCTAGAACGCAAAGTGAAAACTTACTCCCAAGGTATGCGCCAGCGATTGGGCATCGCCCAAGCGATGCTAGGGATGCCAGATTTACTCATGCTGGACGAACCTACCAATGGACTAGATCCCCCACAGATTCGAGCCATGCGCGATATGTTGATGAAGTACGCGGAAACTGGGCGTACCGTGATTGTTTCATCGCATCTATTGAGTGAGGTTGAACAAACTTGTTCGCATGTCATCGTTATGCATCGCGGACAGCTAGTCACAACCGGACGCGTAGATGAGTTACTAGCTGGCAAATCTCACATGCGACTCGAGGATTTCTTCCTCGATGTTGTTGGTGACGATTTGACGATTGGAAAGAGCTGATATGTCCACAACAACTTTTCAGTCTCGAAAGACTCTGCCATTTAGAGTGGAGTTGGTTCGGCAGTTGAAACGCCGCCGCACATTGGTTGCGCACTTATTAATGATTGCACTGCCGCTGATTGTGGTTGCAGCAGTCAAGTTTGGCTCCGACGATGATGGCGGTGGAAGCGGTGGTGGTGGTTTCGGTGGTGGCAACCTCAACTTAATTGGGCTCGCAACATCCAGTGCCTGGAACTTTACGATTGTGTTGTTGCTGTTTGGCAGCGGCTTCCTGCTCACAACTGTGTTTGCGCTTTTTCATGGTGACACAATCGCGAGTGAAGCGAGTTGGAACACTTTGCGTTACTTGCTAGCAGCACCTGTCCCACGTCGTCGCTTGCTCACCATCAAACTGCAGGTTGCACTCTTACTTTCGCTTTCAGCCATCATCACACTTTCAGTTTCTTCATTCCTGATTGGGTGGTTGGCTTTTGGCGGAACAGATCTGACCAGTCCACTGGGCGGAACTTTCTCTGGCAGTGAAGCACTCTTCCGAGTCAGCATGATCACGGCATACATCTTTGTGACGCTGCTTTTTGTTTCGGGACTGGCTTTCTTAATGAGTGTCACCACGGATGCACCGCTTGGAGCTGTGGGCACTGCAGTAATGGTTGCAATTGTGGCGCAAATTCTGAATGCGTTAGATGCACTCGGTACCGTGCGGCAATTTCTGCCAGGCTGGTATTCAGATGCGTGGATCGGCTTCCTCGACCCACGCATTGAATGGGGATTAATGGCTCGTGGATTTGCGTACTCAGTTGTTACCTTCGCACTTTTTAGTGCCTGGGCCTACTTCAAATTCGAACGCAAGGACATCTATACCTAAGCCATCAGGCTTAGTCAAAATTGCGTTTCATGAACTTCACAGTCTTTGCCATTGCGCTGTTGAATGTGGAGTCGTAGAAGGTATGACCCGCGCCAGATCGCTTTGAGTAGGTAACTTCTTTTCCATTGGCACGTAGTTTTGTAACCGCTCGGTCCGCCCATTTAATCGGGCAAGTAGTGTCAGAGGTGCCATGCTCAACCAACACCGGTTCGGTGATTCGGTTGAAGTAAGAAATCGATGACATGCCGTTCCAGAATTTTGGATTTTCTTCAGCAGTTCCGTATTTTCCAATCACGTACTTTCGCACTACTGGATCATTCGCCATCCATTTTTGAACGTTCTCCCACGACT
>JBEAZM010000228.1:0-9698 GCA_041170125.1 Actinomycetota bacterium | reverse complement strand
AAAGTTTGAGCAGCCGCTGCAGCTAAAGCTTCCTGATTCTTAAACCACAAGCCGTTCAAATCTGCATTGGCATAGGGCAAGTAATAAAAACTATTTGCTGACAGTGTGGCTTGTAATTTTGTGAACCAGTTCGCGGCAGCACTCTGAGTTGCACTATCAAAATTCAGACCATCCAAATAACTGCCACCATTTGAAATCCGAACGGCATCAACCACTGTCGCTGGATCTACTAAGACTGTGATACCAGCCCGCCCTTGCAAAGCATCCACGGCGGTGTGTAGTGGTGAATCAATCAAGAATTGATCTGTCAGTTTGGAGTTTAAAAACTTACCGTTAGATATTGTGCTTGGAGCGGCACTCAAATCCCACAAGATTGAAAGCGGAACATTTTCAATCGCGCCAGGTTCTTTCAAAACTGGTAGTAGGAATTGACTCTTCACCGTGTTTGAAGGAAATTGCGCTGCAATTTGAATTACATAAATACCCGTAGTTAGATCCCGAAGCGCTGCTGCCGGAACCCGAATTCGCCAGGTCGATAAGCCGGCGATTGCATCAAGTTCCACAGTTTTGACTGGTATCAAACTGACTGTACTTCGTTGATTCAAAGCAGCAGTGATTTCGCTGCGTCCATTCAACGGGTTAGGGCTAAGCGCCACACTCACTGGCACATCGTTTGTCGCCTCCGAAGACTCAACTTCGAAAGTGACATCTACAGCTCGCGCATCCCGAATCCAGTTTGGTGACATGCCGGTTGGTTGCCAACGAACGGCATCAGCTGCCGGTGCCGTGCCAGGCGATAGGAACACGAGCAATAGACCCGCAACTAGTGCCCAGACCCGATTCATTTCTCTTCCGCCAGAAAAGTGCGAGCTTTGTTCACAAGTTTTCGCTCATCCTGATGTGTCAGGCGCTGAGCAACCTGATCGATCGCAACCCAAGCGATTTCATCAACCTCGCCCTCTTGGGCAACCAAAGTGCCACCTGGCGTGTACATCAAAAAATGGTGCACGGTTTTATGAATCGACACTTTGTCTTGTTGGAACCAAAAATCGATGACACCAAGTTCACGGACGATTTCGGAATCGAGCCCAGTCTCTTCTCGGACCTCACGTACGGCTGCCATTTCGGGAGTCTCCCCCTCCTCCACGTGTCCTTTTGGTAAGGACCAAAGCAACCGTCCCCGAGTATTGCGGCGGCCAATGATTACCGCCCGCATAGTCTCGCGCTCAATTACCAAACCGCCCGCACTGGTTTCGTCTCGTTGGACACGTTGCCGTGGTGGTCGACGCCGCTTTTGGAAGCGCTTGCCACCTGCCGGCCCCGGTTTTGAAGGACGGCGGGAGTTCATGTGCCTAAGACTATTGCCTGAGAGGTGCGTACTCTGCGCCTCTGTGAAAACAACATCGGCAAATCCACCGCAGTTGCCTAAAGTCGCACTCGAACTGGGGCAACTATTCAGTGCTGCCGGTTTTGAGATTGCGCTGGTTGGTGGCTGGGTGCGAGATGCAATTCTCGGTCGAAATGGCGCTGATTTAGATTTCACAACCGATGCGCGGCCCGAGCAGATTCTCGGAGTCATTGCGGATTGGGCTGAGACGACTTGGGATGTTGGTGCCCGCTTTGGCACGATTGGTGCAGTTCGTCACGGAGAAAAAGTCGAAATCACTACTTTTCGATCTGACGCTTATCAGGCTGATTCCCGGAAACCAGATGTGCAGTTTGGTCAATCCTTGGAAGAAGATCTAATTCGTCGAGATTTCACCATCAACGCAATGGCGCTACGGCTGCCAGCGGCTGAACTTGTGGACCCGTTTGGTGGTTTAAACGATATTGCGGCAGCCCAAATTCGGACACCGTCTGATCCTGAGATTTCATTTTCGGATGACCCTCTAAGAATGATGCGGGCAGCCCGTTTTGCGGCCCAATTAAATTTCAAAATCAATGCAGATGTTTTTACAGCCATGACAGAAATGGCGAACCGCATCGAAATCATTTCGGCTGAACGGGTGCGAGACGAACTAACCAAACTGATGCTCTCCCCTTCGCCCCGAATTGGTTTGGAGATTTTGGTTGATGCCGGGATTGCGGCTTTGGTGTTGCCAGAACTGCCAGCTTTGAAACTTGAGATTGATGAACATCATCACCACAAAGATGTTTACCAACACACACTTACGGTCATCGATCAAGCAATTGAACTCGAAACCTCCCACACCCCGACGCTTGAGCCGAATTTAGTTTTGCGAATGGCAGCCCTCATGCACGACATAGGTAAACCAAAGACGCGGAAATTTGAAGCAGGTGGTGGAGTTTCATTCCATCATCATGAAGTTGTAGGTGCGAAGCTCACAAAAAAGCGGCTTACCGCGCTGCGCTTTAGTAACGAAGAGATTGACCAAATCAGCAAACTAGTGGAACTGCATTTGCGTTTCCATGGCTACGCTGGTGGGGAGTGGACCGACAGTGCAGTTCGCCGCTACGTGCGTGATGCTGGCGAGCTTTTAGTGCATTTACACAAACTCACTCGGGCTGATTCCACTACTCGCAATCGCCGCAAAGCCGAAACTTTGAGGCGAAACTATGACTCGCTCGAACTCCGGATCGGGCAGTTGCAAGAAGCCGAAGAACTTGCCGCCATTCGGCCAGATCTTGATGGTGCCGAAATCATGGAAACGCTGGGAATCAAACCCGGACCTGAAGTTGGTAAGGCATACAAGTTCCTAATGGAACTGCGGTTAGATGAAGGTCCGAAAACCAAATCTGAAGCGAAGTCAGCCTTACTTGCTTGGTGGCACACGCAAAATTAGTGGAGCCAGGAATAGCAATGCGGTCATGTAAATTGCGGGCCAGATTGCAACCCCATCGGCGGGTAGAAAACCTGCTGCAACCACAATCCCACTCAACAAACCGGCGTTCACTGCCATGTCGTACAGTGCAAAAACTCGACCTCGATGATCATCATCGATTGCAGCTTGAATCACTGTATCGCCACAGACTTTTACGGATTGTCCGATCCAACCTAAGAATCCACCAGCAATCAAGATCCCAATAACCGCGGAGACCTGTTCAGGGTCAGAGATGGTTAGCGTAAAACCCAAACCAACAAACGGCGTGCCGGTTAACAACACGAGCGTTGACCAGCGTCGAGTTCCGAATTTTCCAACCATCAGGGGTGCTAGCGCTGCGCCAATCAGTGCACCAGCAGCAGCCGCTCCAACCGTGGTTGCAAATTCCACCAGTGCTCGATCGGCATCAATGGTTGGGTTGATAGCGTTTCGAAGCAGAATCAAAACCCAAACTGATGCCATCCCAAAAACATGTCTGTGCCACACGACTAAAGCCAGAGCCCGCCAAGCGGTTGGTGCCGCTAGTAGGTGTTGAAAACCGGATTTGAGTTCGACAAAAACTTTGAATAGTTGCGCCCGCAGACCCTTGACGATCGACTCAGGTCCCAAAAGATTGCGGCCGATTCGGGATGCCACCGTTGCAGCTGTTAATTGCAAAACGGCAGCCATGACAAGCACCAAAATCGGTCCTGGCTCGCCAGCAAGTCGACTGATTGCAACACCTATTAGCGCTCCCAGTGCTGACGACAACGTACCTGCGGTTGGGGCGAATGCATTTGCGGTGGTTAGTTCGTGGTCGCGCGCCACGTGTGGCAGTGCTGCTGAAAGTGCTGCCAAAATGAAGCGTCCTACGCCAAGTGACAGCAGCACTACGAAACCAAGCAACGCCCCTTCATTTTCACTCTTTACAACGGCAGCTACCAACAAAACGGAGACTGCTCGAACCAAACTAGAATAAAAAAGAATTCTTTGTCGCGGCCAACGATCAATCAATGTCCCAATCAGTGGGCCAAAAACTGAATAAGGCAAAAGCAGAATTGCGAATGCTGTTGCGATTGCTGCAGCGGTTGGTTGGCTCTCGGGGGAAAACAAAACAAACGAAGTCAGCGCAGCCTGGACCATGCCATCACCGGTCTGGCCAAATATTCGAACACCTACGAGTTTCACAAAATTTACACGACTAAAGAGCGCCCGCACATCTCGGAATTTCACCGGTGTGGGGCGTTCAACTAAATCAGTCGCGAATTCTTGCGAGTGCGGAATCTGCATCAGGAAAACTTTAACTTAGCAAAATGGGCTGTTGAGAAACTCAACAGCCCATTTTGTAAATGATTTAGCTTTGAATCTTGCCGCTAATGAAATCTTCTACCGCTTGCTTAGCTGCATCATCGGTGTACTGCACCGGTGGTGACTTCATGAAGTAGGAAGAAGCAGAAAGCACCGGACCGCCAACTTTGCGATCAAGTGCAATCTTGCATGCACGAATCGCATCGATGATGACGCCAGCAGAGTTTGGTGAATCCCAAACTTCGAGCTTGTATTCGAGGTTCAATGGAGCGTTACCAAAAGCGCGACCTTCAAGGCGGACGAATGCCCACTTGCGGTCATCGAGCCAGGCGACGTAGTCGGATGGTCCAATGTGTACGTTGTCAGCGCCCAAGTCGTGGTGCAACTGCGAAGTCACAGACTGGGTTTTCGAAATCTTCTTGGATTCCAAACGATCACGTTCCAACATGTTCATAAAGTCCATGTTGCCACCAACGTTGAGCTGGTAGGTGCGGTCGACAATAACGCCACGATCCTGGAATAGCTTCGCCATAACTCGGTGAGTGATGGTTGCTCCAACCTGGCTCTTGATGTCGTCGCCAACAATTGGCAAACCAGCAGCAGTGAACTTGTCAGCCCACTCTTTGGTGCCAGCGATGAAAACGGGGAGCGCGTTCACGAAACCACAGCCAGCATCAATTGCACACTGGGCGTAGAACTTGTCGGCTTCTTCCGAACCCACAGGCAAGTAAGAAACCAGAACATCCACTTTGGCGGCTTTCAATGCAGCAACCACATCAACAGCTGGTTCAGCTGATTCTTCAATTGTCTGGCGGTAATACTTGCCAAGACCATCGAGGGTTACACCACGCTGAACTACGACGCCAGTTTTTGGAACGTCACAGATTTTGATGGTGTTGTTTTCGCTTGCGAGGATTGCATCAGCAAGATCAAGGCCGACTTTTTTTGAATCAACATCGAATGCAGCTACGAACTCCACATCTCTGACGTGATAATCCCCAAATTGCACATGCATCAAACCTGGCACTGTTTCATCAGGTTTTGCATCTTTGTAGAACTCAACGCCTTGTACAAGTGAGGTAGCACAGTTACCTACACCGACAATCGCGACTCTAATCGAGCCCATTTTCGGTTTCCTTCCAAGTTGCACTCAAATTTTGAGCAGTTTTATTCAGAATTGGTTTGATTGTTGCTTTCAGAAGCGATTAGGTCATCGATCCAATCGATTTCCCGCTCAACCCCCTCTAAACCGTGTTTCTGCAGTTCGAGGGTGTATTTATCTATTCGCTCTCGAGTAGATGTCAGACTTGCTTTCAAGCTCGCCCGACGTTCAGCTAGCCGCGATCTGCGTCCCTCAAGAATTCGTCTTCGCACAACTGATTCCGTGCTGCTAAAAAAAGCCAACCGCAAGCCGAAACCGTCATCTTCCCAAGTGTCTGGGCCAGATTCCAACAACAGTTCGCGTAAATGATTTTGACCAGATTCAGTTAATGCGTAAGTGATTCGAGCCCGCTTGCCACTTAAGGCCGGACCAGCTGCGGCTGCATCTGCAGTTTGGCTGATGTGACCAGATTCAGTCAGTTGTCGCAATGCGGGATATAGGGCACCAAACGAAATCGCTCGAAAAGCACCAATCATCGAAGTTAGGCGTTTGCGAAGCTCGTAGCCATGCAGCGGCGCATCTTGGAGTAAACCCAAGATTGCGAGCTCAAGTGCTGACGACTTTCGCATAATCCTCCTTTGATGTATCAAAATGATACATCATCTAGGGATATTAAGTGAAAATAAGCACGAATCCACGCAATTCCGTACCCTTCGCCGCTATGGCGAACCCTCGGCAACCCTCCATCCGCGCCACACGGCTGCGCGGTGAAAGTGGCAAAGGTGCGCCCGACCCAGAGCAGAATCCGGATGAAATCAAAGACCCGCGGATCCCGCGGGAAGTGGTTGACCATGCCCTCGCTCGCCGCGAAGCCATCCTCGAAATCAAACGCACGGGCGGTTTTTACTTTGATGGCGCTGACACTGATCCCTACTTAATTCGAACCGCACAGCACTATGGCATTCCACTCGAGCGAAACTGCCCGGTCTGCGAAAAAGTCGAACTTCAAGAGCTCATCTACGTCTACTCCCGCGAACTTGGCCATGCCAGCGGTCGCAGTCGGCGGCCAAACGAGATTGATGAACTGGCTCTGAACCACGGATTCTTAAAAGTTTTTCATGTTGAAGTTTGTATTGGTTGTGGCTGGAATCACGTACTCGTGTCTTATGTGCTTGGCGACGGCCGGCCGCGAAAACCCAAACGCAAACCCCGGGATTTGGTTGGCTAAATCCAGTCAGTACTTTCGAATAACCTTACCGCTGAACTTTAGGTAGGAATGTAATGCGAATCAATTACCCCCGTAATCAATATCAAGGGATTCGACGGTTTCTACCGTCTTGGAAATTTATGGTGGGCAGCTTCGCAATCGGTTTTTTTCTAGCCGCTTTAACCCTAACAATTTTGGTACAGCGCACGGCCATTCCTGCACCCAATGAAATCTCAACCGCAAACGCAACTGTTGTTTATTACAACGACGGGAAATATGAAATCGGTCGGATTGGTGAATACAACCGGGTCGAAGTAAATCTTGCACAGATCCCACTAATCACCCAACGTGCAGTTTTGGCTGCTGAAGACAAAGACTTCTACAGCCATTCTGGTTTCAGCTTGACTGGCATTGGTCGGGCACTTTTCAACAACCTAACTTCTGGTTCAACTCAAGGTGCTTCCACAATCACCCAGCAGTACGCGAAGAATGCTTACCTAAGTTCCGAACAAACGGTTACCCGTAAAGTCAAAGAATTGGTTTTGGCGTTAAAGCTCGAAACCAGTAACTCGAAAGACAAGATTTTAGAAAACTACTTAAACACGGTTTATTTTGGACGCGGTGCTTACGGCATCCAAGCGGCAGCAAAGGCTTACTTCGGCAAAGATGTCAGCGGCCTAGATGTTCAGCAATCAGCATTCCTCGCTGCCTTACTCAAGTCACCTGAAGGTTTTGCTCCTGAAGTGGATTTGCCGCGCTTAACCGTTCGCTACGAATACGTCCTAGACCAAATGGTCCAAGCCGGTTGGTTGGATAATGCAAACCTTGAATTCCCAACTTATCGACCTAAGAACACTGAGAATCGTCTTGGTGGCCCGCGTGGATACATTTTGGCGGAAGTCAAAAAAGAACTAGAAAAACTCGGCTATGACGAGTCTTCGCTTGGCGTTGCGGGTCTCCAAATCATCACCACCATCGATCGCAAATCCCAAAAAGCTGCAGAGAAAGCGGTCGAAAAAGAAGGTCCAGAAACTGGCACTGAAGGTTTACGAATCGGCTTGGCTGCGGTTCGACCAGGTACCGGCGAAATAGTTGCAATGTATGGTGGACCTGACTACGTAACCGAACCACTAAACAATGCCACTCAAGCGATTGCCCAGGCTGGCTCCACTTTTAAACCATTTGCATTAGCGGCTGCAGCTGAACGTGAGATTCCATTGGACACGATTTATCGTGGAAAAAATGGCATCGATGTATCTGGCTATACCGTTAATAACTACGGCAATACTTCTTTTGGCAAAGTCACGCTGTTACAAGCAACTGAACTTTCCATCAACACTGCATATGTCGAACTGGCCTATGGGCTTGGAATCGATGCTGTGATTGATGCCGCAATCGCTGCAGGAATTCCAGAAGATGCCGCGGGTATCGAACGCAACCTCACATTCGTACTTGGTTCAGCTAGCCCTCATGTGATTGATGTAGCTAATGCCTACGCAACTTTTGCTGCCGAAGGAATTAAGGCTGAACCATTTTTGGTTTCCCGAATTGTTGGTGCAAACGGCGGCTTGATCTATGAAGCTGTCCCAACCACAGAATCAGCATTCTCAGTCGAGGCCATGCGGGTAGTGAACTACGCCATGCAACGAGTTGTAACTAACGGCACCGGGACGACTGCACTTGGTGTGGGCCGAGCTGTTGCTGGGAAAACTGGCACAACCGATGAGAATAGGTCTGCTTGGTTCGCTGGCTATACCCCAAACCTGTCTGCTGTTGTAATGCTGATGAAGCAAGACGAAAACGGAAATCCAGTCTCACTTTCGGGCACCGGTGGCTTGTCTTCAGTTACAGGAGGTTCGTTCCCGGCACGAATCTTCACAGCTTTCATGAAAGCTGCATTGGCTGATGTGCCGGTTGTGAACTTCAATCGCCCAACCAAACTTCCGACCGTGACTGCGTCTCCGACCGAATCGCTCTTGCCGTCCGAAACTCCAACTCCGAGCGAAACCCCAAGCGAAACTGCCACCCCAACTGAAACGGCAGAGCCGGAACCAACCGACACTGAAGCTCCATGATTCCCAAGAAGATTGCGGCTCAGGCGACTGCTCTCAGTTTGATTGTTGTCGCAGTGTCTGCATTTCTTTTGCACGCACCTTGCCGAAATTCGAGCTACAGCGATGGGGTTTTTAACACACTTTGCTACAGTGATTTTGCTCCAGTTTTTGCTGACGAAATAGCTAGTGACTGGAACAACTTTGCACCACTTCCCGCGTTAGTGGGGCGGGCAATCGCGAGTGTTGACCTACCCTGGCTATATCAATTAGTCATTTGGCAAGTGGGATTAATTTCTCTCCTTGCTATCACTGCAATCTCGATTTTCCGTTCTCCGATGTATCCGAAATTCTCGGCGAGCTACCTGCTACTCATGCCGGCACTTCCATTTTTAGTTTTTGTTTCCGATTCTGTATTCGCAATCACTTTTGCAACCTTGAGCCTGCTGGCATGGCAAAGTGGAGCCTTTAATCGAGCGGGAGTTTTTGCAGGTTTAGCCCTTGCTAGTGGCGTCTGGACTTGGGTTTTGTTGCTCAGTTATTTCGTGATTGCGCGTCGGTTCGAGGCACTTTCTATTTTTCGTAAAACTACTGGCATTGCAATTTTGATTGCAGGATTGATCAGCAGCACGCGGCTTTTGTTTGGCGCACCTCTTCTAGTGCCAATCAATTTCACAGCCGGAGAAGGCACACCGTTGTTCGTGACGGATCTCGTCCAGAATATTGATTTCACCAGCAATTTAATTCCGGTATTGATTGGAATTGCTATCACACTCGGTCTGGCGCAATATTTGGATTTTCTGCCATTGGATTTTCGACTAGAGCCCGTTGTTGCAATGTTTGTCGCAATTCAACTCTTAACCTCGATCGCAATTTCCCCGCAGCATTTGTTACATCTAGTGTGGATTCTGCCGCTTTGGCTATCCAACTACAGATTCTTGTTTTTCAGCAGTCTGCCTTTGATCCTCTACACCGCAGCTGTTTGGTTTAGATTTGAAAACAACCTCGAAGGTGGCGTGGGTCTGCCCGATGTGCCATATGCGCTCATCGCATTCGGGTTTTGGGTCTATCTGTTATGGATCATCCGCCGAGCTTTCAAATCAATCACAACTCCAGGAGTGGATCGGCATGATCAAATTCCGGTGGGCTAAATCTGGCTGGGCTGTAACAGCACTTGCCTTGATAACTGGTGGGGCTGGCTTGTTGTG
>JBEAZM010000227.1:0-3057 GCA_041170125.1 Actinomycetota bacterium | reverse complement strand
CTTTCCAGCTCCTTGGTCCGGGCAACCATTGATGCCCATTCCAGATTCCACACATAGCGAATTGCAAAACTGGATACCACAAGTTGAATTAAGGTCCCCCAGCGCAGATTTAGGGAGTCACCAAAGACTCCCGAGTACAAGGCGACCCCTGGAACAATCTGAATCCAAAGCAGCGATGTGAAGGCAATCCAGGGGATCTGAAAATTCTTTGGCAAAACCACAATTCCAAGATAAGACCAAATGAAAATAATGGTTGATGCGGAAAGTCGAGCGTCCGAATCTGCCGCCGAGAAACTGGCAGATAAAATCAAAATTCCTTGTGCTAGTAGTGAAGTGGCTGCACCTTTGAACTGCTTACGAAAGTAAATCAATGGAATCAACAGTGGCGCACTTGCAAAAACCAGCACGGCTTGCCAAAGAGGAAAGTACTCAAGCTGTGTAATGGCTAAATAGAACGAAATCAAAACTACAAGTGCGCCATACAAACTTACTGCTTGATAGGTGGAAGTTCGGATCGTTTTAATTTCATGCGACGGAGGAAACTCTGCGTCCACTATGGAACCAAACCCTCGTCGCGTGCCTGTTTGTATATGTCAGTCCGAGTGGGCAGAGCAGTTCCTTTTTTCAAGTACTTCTCACGAACTCTTTTGATGTACTCCTGAGCAGTGGAAGGCTTAACACCCATTCGTCGGGCAACAGCCTCAATTTTCAGTCCAGATGCATAAAGCATCATGGCTGTTTGTTCTCTTTCAGATAGATTCACGGAAATAGATTCATCAGAATAAAGAAGTGCAGCAACATCAGTTGAGGTAGAAAGTTCGCCGGCTATGGTTGCTTGCAGAGCTGTAATGAGCTCTTCAGGTGGCGCTGATTTTGAAACAAAGCCCAAAGCACCTGCCTTTAATGCCGATCGGACATTAACTGGATCGGCTAATGCACTCACAATCAGAACTTTGAACCCAGCTTCAATCAACATGCTGGTGTTCATGACAGCGGTTGATCCGTCGCCTAAGTCCAAGTCCAAGATTGCACAATCTGCCTTATCCCTGTCAGTGCAGCTAATTGCTTCACTCACGGAAGGACCTGAGTAGTTCACCTCGACTTCACCGATAGCCTGAATCAATTTCGCTTGAAGTGCATCGCGCACCAACGGATGGTCTTCAATAATTACGAAATTTGGGACTGGCATTGGTGCCTCTCTAGGTTTCCGCAAATTTTATTGAAACAATTCGACCAGATTTCTCAAAGAGTAGGTGCATCCATGGCTAAACGTCCCCTAAATAACGACAAGAGTTTCTTCAATGACGAAAAGGTGGCTAATTACTTCCACCAGTTATCGGGGTTCCAACTGTCTGAAATGCTCGCCATACGTGACGTCATCTTGAAACTTCTACCCAATGCTGTCGAATCCATAAAGTATCAAATGCCCACTTATTCAATCGGTGGAAAAGCCGTTTGCGGGATTTTGGCTAATAAAAAACATATCGGCTACTACCCATACTCGGGATCGATATTGAGCGAACTTCCCGAGATAACTCAGAACTACACAACTACCCCCGCTGCTTGGCACATTCCATATGGAGCTGCAGTACCCAGCAAAGAAATAAAAGCGGCAATAGATTTGAAATTAAAACACTTGAAGCTCTGATTCGAACACAAACAAGTCGTTCGCCTCTATTCAGTCCATACCTGTCGAGAAACAATTTGCACGGATGTGCCTTTGACGTTGGCGTTTCAACCGCTAACTTAAAATCACATTCGTTCGCCCGTCTGCACGATTGTGATTTTAGAGAGGTTTGGTTATGACTAAATACGTTTACGACTTCACTGAAGGTGATCGCACGATGGCCGACTTACTTGGCGGCAAGGGCGCGAACCTTGCTGAAATGACAAAGCTAGGCCTTCCCGTTCCGCCTGGATTCACAATCACCACCACTGCCTGCCAGGCCTATCTGTCATCTGGCCGCGAGCCTGCTGGAATGGGAAGCCAGATTGGCACTGCTCTCGCTGCTACCGAGGCTCGCTCCCGGCGACACTTTGGCGACACCACCGACCCACTGCTCGTCAGTGTTCGCTCCGGGGCTCGTTACTCGATGCCAGGCATGATGGAAACTGTGCTGAATATTGGTCTTAATGACGAAACTGTTGAAGGTCTGGCGCTAGTAACAGGAAACCGACGGTTTGCACTTGATTCCTACCGCAGACTCATTTCTATGTTCGGCAAAACTGTGCTGCATATCTCTGGAGAACTCTTCGAAGCAGCCCTAGAAGCGGCTAAAGCTGAAGCAAATGCGAAATCTGATATTGAACTTGATGAATCTTCGCTTGAAAAAATCATTGCTGATTCGAAGGCTATCGTGCTGCGCGAAACTGGTGAAGAATTTCCGCAGGGCGTGCACCAACAACTTGACCTTGCGATTCGTGCAGTTTTTGATTCTTGGAACACCGAGCGCGCAAAGCTCTACCGCCGCCAAGAACAAATTCCAGAGGATCTCGGAACAGCGGTAAACGTTCAAACAATGGTTTTTGGAAATCGCGGCACTGGATCTGGTACTGGAGTTGCATTCACTCGGGATCCAGCATCCGGAATGGCGGGCGCTTATGGAGACTGGCTGCCCAACGCTCAGGGCGAGGACGTGGTAGCCGGTATCCGCAACACGTTGAAACTTACGGATATGGACGACACTGTTCCGGCCGCAAAAACTCAATTGTTTGAAGTGATGAATATTCTCGAAAAGCATTACCGAGATTTGTGCGACATTGAATTTACCGTGGAAGAAGGAAAACTTTGGATGCTCCAAACTCGAGTTGGAAAACGCACACCAGCAGCAGCATTTCGAATTGCTGTCCAGCTGGTTGAAGAGGGTCTCATAAACAACACTGGGGCTCTAGAGCGAGTAACCGGAAATCAACTCATGCACCTCATGTTTCCACGCTTTGACAAGGTTGGAGAACTCAACCGAATTGCTGGTGGTATCGCTGCGTCACCCGGAGCTGCGGTTGGTAAGTGTGCCTTCAGTACCGAACAAGCGGTCGCTATGGCGGCAACAGGAGATG
>JBEAZM010000226.1:0-10125 GCA_041170125.1 Actinomycetota bacterium | reverse complement strand
GCTAGTTCAGTACCGTAGCGCTCGGCCATGCATCCAACCGCAACGACCGCTTTGGCTTTAGCCGTTTCTTTTAAGTCCGAAGCAGCAACGATTGCGTCGATGGAATCTTTTTTGGCTGCATCGATGAATCCACAAGTGTTAACTAAAACTGCATCTGCTTCGGTTTCATCGTCAGTGATTCCCCAGCCTGCTGCCGCTAGTCGGGCAGCTAATTCGTCGCTATCCGTTTCGTTACGGGCGCAACCAAGTGTCTGGATATGGACTAACCGCGTATCGCTCATGGGCAGAGAGTATTCGACCCCTATCCAAGCGCAGTCGGATCTCCTAAACCAAAGACTTTGTCAACCACTTGGCCGGTTTCACCGAGCGGCCCCAGTCGAACCCCATTAACTTCGAAATCAACGCCGCCTGCATTACCAACCCGAACGGTCAGTTCGGCCGCATCGGTAAACGCCAGCGCATCTCCGGGTTGGAGTGTGGTTTCAATTAGAACGTCCCCCGTACCTGCCTTTACCTGAATCCAAGAGGCCTCGGTTGCAGCGAGATTTACTGAAACAATCGCTGGGTCAGCCTCGGTTGGCGTGGCAGATGGCTCTGGCTCTACCTCGGAGGCAGTCTCAGTAGGGGAAGCGGACAACGTCACGGTTGGGAGTGGCATTGGTGCGGTTGCCCCCATTAACACTGAACGGCTGAACCAAACTGCTAGCCCAAGTAGCACCAGGCCAGTAATAATCAGCGTCAAGGTGTAACTCCGTCGCGGTGGCAACGCAGCTTTTTTCTCATGATCGAAAATGTTTAAATTATCGGCTACAGCTAAAGCAGGTTTGAAATCTGCCGGATTTGAATCCCCTGAAGCCTCATAGGCAGCCAGAGCTTCGGCCTCATTTAGACCTACACAGGTAGCCACAGCCCGAATTCGAGCACGCACAAAAACCGTTGCCTCAGCTGAATCAAACGTATCTGCCTCAAGAGCTTGGATTTGGGAGGGACGAATCCGAGTAATTCTCGAAACATCCTCAATCGATAAGCCTTTTGCGATACGAGCTTCAGCCAGTAATTTACCGACGGTCATGCTCCTGCCTTTTCTCGCGGGGGCAATGCTAGTTGGATTAATTTGGCAGCGGAACAAGAATTCTTGGAAGTCCCACCAACGAATGACAAGATGTCCTATTCGCCCCGTATTAACGCAATCGTGGCTGGCAAGTCATCGGCTGAAATTAGAACCTCGCGGGCTTTAGCACCTTCACTTGGTCCAACGATTCCTCGTGTTTCCATTAAATCCATTAAACGACCAGCTTTAGCGAAGCCAATCCGTAATTTGCGTTGGAGCATCGAGGTCGAACCAAACTGGGTTCCGACTACGAGTTCTACCGCCTGCAACAAAATATCTAAGTCATCACCAATATCGCTATCTACATCCGAACGAGTTTTTGATGCAGCTGCAGTCACATCATCGCGATACTCTGGATCTGCCTGATTCTTAACGTGGTCAACCACGGAACGAATTTCTTTTTCGCTGACAAAAGCACCCTGAACTCGAATCGGTTTGGAAGCACCTTGAGGAAGGAATAAGCCGTCGCCTTGGCCAACCAATTTTTCAGCACCAACTTGGTCCAAAATAACTCGTGAATCAGTTGAGCTGGACGTCGCAAAAGCCAAACGACTTGGAACATTTGCTTTGATGAGACCTGTAACAACATCAACTGACGGCCTCTGGGTTGCGAGCACTAAGTGAATGCCGGCAGCACGAGCTAACTGGGTGATTCGAACGATGCTGTCCTCAACATCACGTGGCGCCACCATCATGAGATCCGCAAGCTCATCAACCACAACGAGAAGATACGGATACGGTTTCAAAACTCGCTGGCTGTCAGGCGGAAGCTTCACTTTGCCAGCCCGCACAGCTTTGTTGAAGTCATCAATGTGGCGGTAGCCAAACGCCGCTAAGTCGTCATAGCGGTTGTCCATTTCCTTCACGACCCACTGAAGCGCCTCGGCTGCTTTCTTCGGATTCGTAATAATTGGCGTGATGAGGTGTGGCACGCCCTCGTAGATGGCAAGTTCTACTCGCTTTGGATCCACCAAAATCATTCGAACATCATCTGGGGTGGCCCGCATCAGTAGTGATGTGATCATCGAGTTGATGCAACTTGATTTACCAGCTCCGGTTGCACCCGCAACTAAAATATGAGGCATCTTCGCTAGATTAGCAACCACGAAGTTGCCTTCTACATCTTTACCAATTCCAACTGTTAGTGGATTCGGATCGGTTAACGAAACATTACTGCGCAGCACATCGCCGAGTGCCACAAGTTCACGATCTTTGTTTGGGATTTCAATCCCAACCGCGCTCTTGCCTGGGATAGGCGACAGAATACTGACTTCTGAACTTGCGACGGCGTACGAAATATTTTTGCTAAGCGCAATGATTCGCTCGACTTTAACGCCAGCTTCAAGTTCAACTTCGTAGCGAGTCACAGTCGGTCCACGCATGTGACCACTAACTGTTGCTTTAACTTCAAAGTCTTCAAAGACCTGCTGAACAGCTTTTTTGGTTGCTTCAGTGCTGCTCTTATTTTCGCGCGGCGCTGCCCCAGCTGAAAGTGAGGACAACTCCGGCAAGGTGTAATCCAACGCTGCTGAAAGCGAAAGTTGTTCGGGCTTGGCGGCGACTTTCGAGGATGGCTTGGTTTTTGAGACTAAATCCAACACAGCCGAATCTGACGTAGCTGGAACCATGTCGATTTCGGGAGCAGAATCTTCGGAGGCTACCGAATCACGCACAATTGGAATTTCGATTGTGGCATCATCAAATTCAGGTTGAAGTGAAATTTCTTGAGTAAGGTTTTCAGAAAGTTCCGAATCACCATCGAGACTCTCGACGACGGCAACTTTTTCAAAAGCTTGGTCGGCTTCATAGCCGTCTAGTTCAACAGCTTTTGGTTTAATTGGGCGCTCAGGAAGTCGCTCTTTGAGAGAGCTAAACCTGGAGGGAACTTGGCGAATCGGGGTTTTGGTCACAATTAACAAACCAAAGAACCAGAAAATTAAATAGAGCACGATGGCAAGCCACGGTGCAGATGCATTCACAATTGGTTCCGTCAGCAGATATCCAACAAAGCCACCTGCGGCATTCATATCTGCAACTGGCCCGGCGGGGGTTGGTGATCCGCTTACAACATGCCAGATTGCAATCATCGAAAAAACAAGTGCAGTGCCACCAATGCCCGCCCGACTTGTATCAGCGGTATCTTCAGGATGGCGGAAGAATCGAATCCCCAGCCAAATGAAAAAGATTGGGAGCACAATCCCAAAACGACCAAACAAACCAATGCCGATATTGGAGCTCAAAGTTCCAATAACTCCATCGGTTTTAAACCAAACACCGCTGCTAAATATCGCTGCAATCGCGAGCAACGAGAAACCCAAACCATCGCGACGATGAGCTGGATCTAAATTTGATGCACTATTACCGATTTTTCGAAAAAGCGTTCCAAGCACTGTGCTGATTGCACGGAAAATAGCTACTAGCCCTTGCCAAATCCTGCTCAAGATGCGGGACAAAATTCCAGATTTCGGAGTTGCCGCTTTTGAGGCCGGTGATTTTGGATTTTGGGCACGAGTCGGGGAAGGTTTTCGTGACGCCATGTTCGAAGGCTAGCCTTCAAAACTGACATCACGAGGGATAAATGCAGGCGTGTCGAACTTAAGCCTCAACCACAACCGGAACAATCATCGGCTTGCGGCGGTGGGCTTCAGCGACCCACTTCCCTACCACACGGCGCACTATCTGGCTGAGGGCATGTGAGTCAGACATGCCGTCTAAAAGTGCTGCCTCGACTGCCGCTGTAACTAGTGGAATCACTGGATCAAAAATCGAGTCATCTTCGGCAAAACCGCGGGCGTGAATTTCTGGTCCGGCAACCACTTTAGATTCGACAATATCGACCGCAACCACGCAAGAGATAAAGCCTTCTTCACCGAGGATTCGTCGGTCTTTCAAAGACACCTCAGAGATGTCACCGACTGAGGAACCATCCACATACACGTAGCCACATGGAATCGCACCAACTAGTTGCGCAATTCCATCTCGTAAGTCCACCACCATGCCATCTTCAATCACATGTACGCGATGTGCCGGCACGCCAGTCTTGATGGCTAGATTTGCGTTGGCTCGCAAATGCCGCGGTTCGCCATGTATTGGTAGCACATTTTTCGGCTGCACTAGGTTGTAGGCGTAGAGCAGTTCGCCCGCAGCTGCGTGACCAGATACGTGCACCAACGCATTGCCTTTATGAACAACTGCAGCACCCAGTCGAGTTAATCCATTAATGACGCGGTTGACGGAATTTTCGTTGCCCGGAATTAATGACGACGCTAACACCACTGTGTCATCTGGTCCGATTGAGATTCGATGATCATTGTTGGCCATCCGCGCCAAAGCAGCCATTGGCTCACCTTGTGAACCAGTGCTGACTAAAACAATTTGACTGGCATCAAAACTCTCGAGTTTGTCAGCATTGACGATTGTTCCGGGTGGCGCATTCAAATAACCAAGCTCAAGCGCTGTAGTCATATTCCGAACCATGCTGCGACCCACGAATGCAATCTTGCGATTGTGCTGTACTGCAATATCAATCACTTGTTGGATTCGATGCACATTCGAAGCGAAAGAGGCTAAAACGATTCGACCAGGAGCGCGTTCAAAAACTCGATCCAAGACCGGTTGGATTTCGCTTTCACTAGGGACGAATCCAGGGACTTCGGCGTTCGTCGAATCAACCAAAAATAAATCCACACCCGCTTCGCCGAGTTTGGCAAAACTGGCTAAATCGGTAATACGACCATCAAGTGGCAACTGGTCCATTTTGAAATCACCAGTCACCAGGGCGACTCCAGCTTTTGTGGTGATTGCAACTGCCGTGGCATCTGGAATCGAATGCGTAACCGCTAAAAATTGGACTTGGAATTCGCCGGCCGTGATGATTTCCCGATCCACCACTGGGATTAATCGACCCGTGATGCGATGTTCCTTGAGTTTTGTGGCCACAAACGCGAGTGTTAATTGCGTGCCATAAATGGGAATGTCGGGTCGGTTGCGTAACAAATATGGCACCGCGCCAATGTGATCCTCGTGGCCATGGGTGAGCACGATTGCAGCGATGTCTTGCCACCGATTTTGCAAATAATCAAAATCTGGCAAAATCAAATCCACACCTGGTTGGGAGTCTTCAGGAAAGAGAACACCACAATCGACCACGAGTATTTGGTTATTAATTTCAAATGTCGTCATGTTGCGACCAACGTCGCCAAGGCCACCAAGTGGAATTACGCGCAATGTGTCAGCTAAAAGTGCTGGCGGGTTCGGCAACTCAGCGTGTGAATGAATCACAGATCAAAACCGCCTGCTCTTAAATCTATACGCAGTTGCTCGATGGCTGCAGGATCTGCTTGGACATATGGCAGACGTAGTTTTCCGCCACCAGCACGACCAAGTAAGTCAAGCGCAGCCTTTGTCATGATGGCACCGCCGAGCCGTGTCATCACACCTGTGTTCACAGGAACGGTGTCTAGATTAATTTTCATGGCAGCAGCAACATCGCCGGCTCGAAAAGCCGCAGCCATTGCTTGGTAGCGATCAGCAATCAAATGCCCGGTGACGCTGACAAAACCTGCTGCCCCAACCGCAAGTAAAGCAAGATTTAAGCCATCATCGCCTGAGTAATACGGCAACCCACAAGCCTGCATTACTTGGGTGGCAGCAAACGGATCACCTTTTGCATCTTTGTTTGCGACGATACGTGGATGCTCGGCCAGTTTTATGAGCGACTCTGTTGTGATTTGAATTCCAGCACGTCCCGGAATGTCGTAAACCATCAAACCTAAATCAGTGGAATCAGCAATAGCGTGGAAATGCGCAATCACACCAGCCTGAGGTGGTTTGTTGTAGTAAGGAGTTACAGCCAACAGACCGTTTGCGCCCGCTTTCGCAGCATCGCGCGCGTGTTCCACCGAGTCGGCAGTGTCGTTGTTGCCAATTCCCGCAACCACATGAATGCTGTCGCCTACAGCGGCACGAACTACTCTAACTAGTTCAGCTTTTTCCGCCGGTGTGGTTGTGGAAGCTTCACCTGTGGTGCCGTTGACGATTAGCCCTTCGTTGCCAAGCGCAACTAAATCACTCGCGAGCTGCGCAGCCGCGTCGTAATCGACCTCGAGGTTTTCCTTGAAAGGTGTAACCATCGCAGTCAGCATTGTGCCAAATGGGCGCTCAGGTGTGGCTGTCATCTCAACTCCTATGGTGCAACGCGGCCGTTAGCCACGAATGCGGCATGAGTGAGCGGCATTAATTTTGCCCACTCAGCCTCGTAACGTTCGGCGACCAATTCAATTTCACGTTGTGGGAATGATGGGAAAGTGCTGTCGTCGCTCTTCTTTCGCAGGGAGAGGAAATTCATGAGTGCGCGAGCATTCATGGTTACGTATGCACTTGAGTAAATGTTGACAGGTAGAACTATTCGAGCGACTTCCCGCGCTACCCCAGCATCCAACATTTTCTGGTACGCAGCATAAGCAACTTCGCAGGCTTCTTTGGTTGCTTCAGTGACGATATCGAACTGTTCGGCCGTGCCATCGATGAATTCATAGGCACCCGCTTTGCCAACCTGAATTAGCTTTCGCTCTGGCGCCGGGGTGTAAAAAACTGGTTCAAGTACTTTGTAGCGGCCGCTTTCTTCGTTGTAGGAAGCAATACGATGCCGGAAATGTTCTCGCCACATAAAGATCGGACCTTGAACGAAGAACGTCATTGTGGAATGCTCAAACGGACTACCATGGCGATCGCGCATTAGGTAATTAATCAAGCCGGCAGATCTGTCAGTATCTGTCGCAACATCATCTAAGGATTGCTCGCCTTTAGTTGAAACTCGAGCTGCCCAAACAACATCTGCGTCCGATGCCGCCGATTTAATCAACTCAACCGTGACGTCGCTCCGGAATTTGATCTCTTCCACAAAACCTCCAAAATCGATGCCAAGCCTACCCGTCAAGATTTTCAGAGACCTCGCAACACTAAAAACTGCGTCCAACAAATCATTTGAAATCTAATTGTGGCGAAATTGGGAACTTTTCGTGAGCCATTTACGGTGATTTTTCTTAAAAGTAGGACTGTGGAAAATCCACCTTTTTAACGACGGAGGACATATGCCTTACAAGCTGCTGATCATTAGTTTTGATGCCGAACAACATCACGCACTAAAACTCAGCTTTGCGCAAACTCAATATCAATTAATAAACATCGGTCATGCCAACATTTCAAGCGAGAACATTCGAAAAATCCAGCCAGATCTGGGAATAATTGTGGGCGACTCACCTGAGGCCATCACCATGTGCGGCAAAATAAAGAACATTTCAAGCATGCCCATTATCGTCTTAACCAAGAACCGGGAAAGCATCACCGAGTTAGCCGCAATCAAAAATGGAGCTGATGATTACCTTGAGTTTGACCCCACTTCCCCAACTTTGCAATACAAAATTCAGCGACTCTTGATGAACCGAGGAATTCGGCCGCAAATCGAGATTCCATCTGCTGGACTTTCCCTAGATTTGGATAGACGCGAGTTTCGCTTGGCGGGTCTCCCCATCCATTTGACTCGCACTGAGTTCGAATTAATTCGAATTCTGATGGAGAACCAACACCGCGTAGTTGATCGCCGCGAATTGATTGAACGACTATGGGGTGGTTGGCAACAAGCCGATCACGTTCTCGAAGTTCATCTTTCTAGACTTCGCGGCAAAATCCTTCGTGCTGGCGGCAAAAATCTTTTCCAATCTGTGCGTGGAATCGGATACCGATTGCACTAATTTAAAGATCCGCTGAATAGGCTGCGCTCATGCGTTCTCTCGCCAATTTCAATGCCATCCTGCGGGACGCGGTGGGGATTGGAATTGGCACAGCCGCATATGGCTTTGGCTTTGGTGCGCTTGCCATCTCGACGGGATTTGATGTCGCTCAGACTATGACTTTGTCGGCATTTATGTTTACCGGAGCATCGCAATTTGCGCTGGTAGGCGTGGTTGGAAGCGGTGGAAGTTTTGCAGCTGCACTTGCTGCCACTTGGTTACTAGGTTTTCGTAATTTGCCTTACGCGATAACTATGAAGCGGATTGTGGCGCCAGCTAAGAGCAAAATCCCATTCGCCGCACAGCTGACGATTGATGAGAGCACTGCTATGGCACTCGCTCATCAAGACGATGAACCGACAGGCACAGCCGCGAAGGCTGGTTTTTGGCTAACCGGTATTAGCGTTTTTGTATTTTGGAATCTCGCCACATTGCTTGGCGCTCTTGCGGTCTCAATCACTAGCGATCCAAAAGCTCTCGGTTTGGATGCCGCTATTTCGGCTGGCTTTGTTGCGCTCCTTTGGCCGCAACTTAAAAATCAGCGCCGCATCCGGGTTGCTCTAATTGCTGCAGTGGTTGCATTGCTTGCAATTCCATTTACAGCGGCTGGTATTCCAATTTTGCTGTCAGGTGCAGTAGCAGCCGCTATCGGTCTTCGAATGAAGTTGGAGCAAATCTGATGTGGCCGTTAGTTTTGATTGCTTCACTTGGTGCTTTTTTGCTGAAGTTTCTTGGATATCTAGTACCGGAAAAGTGGCTGGCGCATCCGCGGATTGCTCTGGTCGTAACGCTGCTTCCGATTGGTTTGTTGGCTGGTCTGATTATCCAACAAACATTTGCTGATTCAGGAGCCATCGCTGTCGATGGTCGGGCACTCGGCGCTGTGATTGCGATTTACGCCTCAAGCCGAAAGTGGCCATTTATCGCAGTGATTTTTGTGGCTGCAATCGCCACTGCGATAGCTCGCTACTTCGGCTTGGTGAACTAAAGAGCGGCCAGTTTGATGGCTGTGCGCATAGCAGCGCGCGCACGTTTTGAATCGCGGGAGTTGTCGTAGGCGACCGAAACTCGTAACCAGTCTTGCCAACTCTGCGGACCTAGCGGCAAGGTTTCTTGAAGTCGGGCGAATTCGGCGTCAGCCGCATCTCGGTCCGGCTTGCCGCTTGGGGCCAATGGCAGGTTGGCCTCCAATTCGATGCCTTCAGCTGCTGCTAGTGCAAGCAACTTCTGAACCTGAAAACCGAATTTAATTTCCCGATATAGCAGGTAGCCACCGATAGCCGACACCATCAAGATTGCGATAGCAATCACCTGACCTACTAGTGATCCGGAGACAAAAAATCTGTATGCCCGCTCACTTGCTATTCCAAGATAAGCCAAAATTGCGATTGCTAATAAACCGACCGCAATTTTGGTTTTCATTACGCCAATCCCAAAAATTTCTCGAGCCCAAAAGTCAATCCGGGGTTTTCCGAAACCCCTCGGATACCTGCAAGCACACCTGGCATGAAGGATGAGCGCTCGAAAGAATCGTGGCGAATCGTTAGCAATTCGCCAGCCGAGCCGAGCAGCACTTCCTCGTGCGCGACCAGTCCAGGCAACCGAACCGAGTGAATCTGAACCCCATCAACTTTTGCACCTCGAGCGCCTTCTAATAATTTTGAGGTGGCGTCGGGCATTTCGCCCATGCCCGCTTCTGCACGCGCCTTTGCAATCCCTGCAGCCGTATGTATCGATGTACCCGAAGGCGCGTCGGCTTTGTTTGGATGATGAAGTTCGATAATTTCAACAGACTCAAAAAACTTGGCAGCCTCAGCTGCAAAGCGCATCGTCAAGATTGCTCCAATGCTGAAATTTGGGGCAAGCAAAATGCCAACTTCAGGATGGGCTGCAGACACATCTTTGATCTTTTGCATTTGTTCCGGTGAGAAACCGGTTGTACCCACAACCACATGTACACCATTCTCGACCAACCAAGGGATGTGAGTAATAGCAGCGTCTGGAGTGGTGAAATCAACCACGACGTTAGCGCCCTCATTGGTCATTGAGTAGACCGGATCCCCGGCATCGATCGCAACAACCAATTTCATATCTTCCGCGGCTTGAACGGCCTTCACAACTTCAGCACCCATACGACCTTTGGAGCCAAGTACACCAACACGATATGCCATTTTATTTTTCCTTAATCGCGGCTTTAAATTCTTTTTGGTTCCGATAAGGACC
>JBEAZM010000225.1:0-2526 GCA_041170125.1 Actinomycetota bacterium | reverse complement strand
CTCCAGAATTGGTTCTGCCGCGAAATCAACTGCCCCCTCTGCCACGAACATGTGAGACAAGAAGTCACCGTACGCACGACTACGCCAACTGTTTTCAATCAATTGTTGCAAACCTTTTGGCCCTGAATCGCCGTACCGATCCCAGCCAACCGCATCGGAGTAACTGAAAGAAGCATCACTGAGTTCAGCCACTGCCGAAACACGAATTTCCCGGACAGTTCCATTCGCATCTTGGGTGAATGCGCCGTCGGCTGAACCCCACCAGCGCCGATTCATAGCTGGTGCCGAAACCACGCCGAGTAAAACTTTGTCACCCTCTGCAAGAGCGATAAGAGTTGCCCACACTGGCACGCCCCGCAAGTAGTTTTTAGTGCCATCAATTGGATCCACAATCCAGCGCCGGGCAGGGGAGAGAGCAGCCTCGCCACCAAACTCTTCACCCACAATCAAGTCGGTGGGGCGTTCGGCTTTCAACATCTCCCGAATTGCAAATTCAACCGCTTGGTCGGCTTCAGTGACAGGAGTGGCATCGGGCTTAGTTTCGATTGCTAAATCGTTCGCGAGATAGCGCGACATCGAGAGTTGATCGGCTGCATCTGCAATCCGTAGCGCTAATTCCAAATCACTACTGATGTTCGACATCTCAATTCCTATTCTTCTTCGGCGCTAACTAATGAACGAAGTAAACGGTGGTACGAGTCCAGCCGATTGGCTGAGATACCCGCGGATACAACGAAATCTGGCAGGCCACACTCAGCCTCATCATGGCTACAAGCACGAGGGCAATTTACGGTTCCAGGAATTAATTCTGGATAAAAATCAATTAGCGATTCAGCTTTCACATGACCCAAACCGAAAGAGCGCACGCCAGGGGTATCGACAATCCAACCACCGGTTGGTAACTCAATCGCAATCGCGCTGGTAGAAGTGTGACGGCCACGCCCCGTCACTTCGTTAACGTGACCGACTGCCCGATCTGCAGCCGGCACAAGCGCGTTCACAAGTGTGGATTTACCAACCCCTGAGTGTCCGATAACGGCGCTGACTTTGCCAGCTAATGCAGCAGCTAAATCCGAGACATCGCCATCGATTTCAGTTGTGAAAATACGCACACCCATGTCCGCATAAATGTTTCGAATATCGGCATCGTCTGCCAAGTCTCGCTTCGTCAAAATAATGACTGGGTCGATGTTGGCGGTCTTGGCAGCAATCACACACCGGTCAATGAATCTAATGCGGGGAGTTGGGTTTGCTAATGCTTGGACAATCAACAATTGCTCAGCGTTAGCAACAATGTTGCGCTCGGTCGGGTCAGTGTCATCAGCAGTGCGACGAAGTAGTGACGTGCGTTCTTTGATGTTGACGATGCGAGCCAGTGTGTCGGTGTTTCCAGAGGTGTCGCCAACCAAGCCAACCCGATCCCCAACCAGCACGCCTTTGCGGCCGAGTTCTCGAGCTTTAACGGCATAGAGCGAGCGCTCAGTTTTTAGACCCTCATCAACCACGACAGTAAAGCGGCCGCGATCAACCGCGACTACAAAGCCCGGTTCAGCATCGGCATGATCTGGTCGAACTCGGGTACGGGGGCGCGACTTGTTACGGCCGGGCCGCACCCGAATATCGTCCTCATCAAACCTATGACGCATATTGCTCCAACATTTTCTCCCACATTGCAGGGAAGTCCGGCAGCGTTTTAGAAGTCGTCGCGATGTCCTCGACCTCAACCCCATCGACGACCAGGCCAATCACTGCACCAGCGGTTGCCATGCGGTGGTCTTCGTACGACAACCACTTACCGCCATGCAGTTTTGCAGGCTTGATGAACAAACCGTCATGCGTTTCGACGCACTCGCCACCCAGCCGATTTATTTCAGCCGCAAGGGCTGCAAGCCGATCTGTTTCGTGGCCACGTAAATGGGCAATTCCAGAGAGGTGCGAATCGGTGGTAGCAAGGGCACACAAGGCAGCCAGCACGGGAGTCAATTCGCCAACCTCACCGAGATCAACCTGTAAGCCAGTCATAGTTTCGGGACCCGTAATGGTCAGGCCATCAGCACTCTGCGAGACAGTGGCACCCATAAGTTCGAGGAGCGCTGGCACTTGAGCCCCAGGTTGGGTTGTGTTGTCTGGCCAATCTGGCACGGTGACGGAACCACCAGTCCCCATCGCAGCTGCAAGGAAAGGAAGGGCATTCGACAAATCTGGCTCGACCGTCATGTCGAGAGCTTGGATCTCACTCTCGGCGATTTTCCAACTTGCTTGTTGAACACTGATGACTTCAGCTTCAACCGCAACTCCACGTTCCCGCAACATTTCGAGACTCATCTCAATGTGTGGCATCGAAGGTAAGCCGGGGCCTTGATGTTGGATGCTCAAGCCACCTGGGATGCGCGCACCAACCAGTAGTAGTGCCGATATGAACTGACTCGATGCGCTGGCATCAATCACAACCTCGTTCGAACTAACACTGCCAGTCGCTTGCACAGTGAAAGGCATGGTGCCGCGTGCGGCATCATCCACCTCGAC
>JBEAZM010000224.1:0-11108 GCA_041170125.1 Actinomycetota bacterium | reverse complement strand
GCTTGTCTAAGTATTTGGCTAGCAGTTATGGCTTGACGCCTTTAAGGAAACCAATTCCCCAGGAGTGATGCATGGTGATGAAAGCCATCCCCAGCCAGAACAGAGACTTTAAGTTAAGTTCGCGCCAACGACTCAATGTGACCAGCTTTAGAGCCAACAGATAGACAAACAAACCGCTAGCGCCAAATAAGTAAATCGGGTTACCAATCGCGGCTAAAATCGAAATGACTCCTACGGCATTTGCTAGAACGGTCAAAGGCGGAACCAGATAGCGCAATCCAGACTTTCCACCAACCGTATCTGGATGCATTCGCATCACTTCGCGTCGCCATTGGCCATATTGAAAGTACTGTTTCGCTAACGCCCGCAAACTTGGCCTTGGCCTATATGTAACTTTTAATTCGGGTGTGAACCAAATCAGCCCACCAGTTTGGCGGATTCGAAAATTCATTTCCCAATCTTGAGCTCGGGTCATTTTTGGGTCATAACCACCAACCCTTTTTAAAGCCTCGGCCCTAAAGCATCCAAGATAAACGGTTTCAGCGGCTCCGGCAGTTCCACCTACATGAAACGCTGCGGCGCCCACCCCAAACTTAGATTTCATCGCAACCGCAACCGCATTTTCAAAATCGTTTGTTCCCTCAGCATCCATGATGCCACCGACGTTATCTGCACCAGTCTCTGCCAAAACCCGAACGGCGGTCGAAACATAGTTTGTGGGCAATTCAGCATGGCCATCACAGCGAATAATGATGTCGCCACTAGCAACTTTGATTGCAGCATTCAAGGCATCTGGAGTTCGACCACTTGGATTTGGCACAACTTTGATTCGGTTGAATTCAGCTGCTAATTCCTCCGCGATCTCCCAGGTCCTATCGATCGAAGGACCAACAGCTAGAACTATCTCGAATGGTTCGGAATAGTCTTGGTTGAAGAGAGCTAACACGGCGGCGCGGAGATGTCGCTCTTCGTTCAAGATTGGCATGATTACGGAAACGCTCACCACCTAAACTTAAACCAGAAGCACCACAAAGGTTTCGCGCCTTCCGTTACCCTGAGCCCCTGATTTGGGATAGGTGAAAATGAAACTCTCAGTACTTGGCACTGGCTACCTCGGCGCAGTCCATGCTGCTTGCATGGCTGAACTGGGATTCGAGGTTGTAGGCGTCGATGTTGATGCCGAAAAAATCGAAAACTTGAAAGCCGGAAAAGCGCCATTTTTCGAACCAGATTTTGAACCTATTCTGCAACGCAACTTAGCCAATGGCCGACTTACATTCACAACCGATTTTGCGGAAATCGCCGACGCCGATGTCCACTTTATTGCGGTTGGTACGCCTCAGAGCGCTGATGGACTGGCTGCAGATACTCGCTATGTTGATTCAGCCACGATGGCAATCGCCAAGTACGCCAAAGTCGGATCAATCGTGGCAGGCAAGTCCACGGTGCCGGTGGGCACAGCTGCACGGTTACAGCAAATGTTGGACGACAACTCACCACACCACATTGAACTTGCTTGGAACCCAGAATTCTTGCGCGAAGGTTTTGCTGTCAAAGACACGCTACATCCCGATCGCGTTGTGATTGGTGTTCAGGGGAACTCTGCCGAAGCAAAACTGCGTGAGGTCTACATCAGCATGATTCATGCCGGCACGCCTTTCTTAGTTACAGACTTTCCTACCGCTGAACTTGTAAAGGTAGCTGCAAACGCTTTTCTTGCCACCAAAATTTCTTTCATCAACGCCATGGCTGAAGTTTGTGAAACGGTCGGTGGCGACGTGGTTGCGTTAGCGGATGCAATCGGGCATGACGTGCGGATTGGCCGTCGATTCTTAAACGCTGGCATTGGCTTTGGTGGCGGCTGTCTACCGAAAGACATCCGCGCATTTCAGGCTCGCGCTGCTGAACTGGGTGTCGAAGAAGCAGTTGCTTTCTTGCGCGATGTTGATGACGTAAACACTCGCCGACGGCAGCGAGTGGTTAATCTCGCAAGCGAATTGCTCGAGAGCGAAGTAGCCGGAAAGCGCGTTTGTGTCTTAGGTGCTGCGTTTAAACCGAATAGCGATGATGTTCGCGATTCACCTGCCCTTGACATTGCTGATTCACTCCAAAAACTTGGTGCCGAAGTGATTATTTATGACCCTGAGGCAATGCCAAACGCCACGAAACGGTTCCCAGCCTTGCAGGCAGCTGATTCGATTGATGCTGCATTGAAAGATGCCGACATCGTCTTGCATCTAACAGAGTGGTCGGTCTTCAAAGAAATTGATCCGGTACATGCCAAATCGCTGGTAAAGAACCCAATCGTGATTGACGGTCGAAACAACCTGGATTTGCAGGCTTGGCGGAGCGCAGGTTGGAGCGCTAAAGCTCTCGGCCGACCATAAGTCGAGGCCACTCAATCGCCGGACAGCGATTCATAATCACCTTAAGGCCGTGCTCGATTGCGAGCGCGGCCTTAACTTCATCCACTACCTCTAACTGCAACCAAACGGCAGGTAATTTCAAATCGATTGCTTGCTGAACGATTTCTCCGACACGCTTGCTTGCCACAAAACAATCCACTACATCAATCTGACCCACAGCTGCTTTGGCCTCGGCGAGCGAGGTGAAACCTGTTTCACCTAAAACAGATTCTCCACGTGGGTGAATCGGCACAATTTTTTTCCCTTTAGATTGCAAAAACCTCGCAACACCATACGCAGCCCGACTTGTGTCATTACCCAAGCCCACAACCGCCCAAACCTGGGCGTTCAGCATGAGGTCAATCGCGATCTCATCATTGCCATACAACTCTTGCATAATTAACCTGCAAATCCAGTGCCACTACGTTTCCGTCGCACAACCTCGCCTTTGGCTTTGGCTTTGAAGTTCAAATCTTGCTGGTACTCCAACATTTTTTCAACCAATGTTGCATCAGCTGTTGCCAAAATTCGAACCGCCAACAGGCCCGCGTTCTTCGCGTTACCTATCGCAACGGTTGCAACCGGAACTCCTCCCGGCATCTGCACGATTGAGAGTAGCGAGTCCATGCCATCCAAAGTCTGCAGTGGCACTGGCACACCAATCACAGGTAGTGGGGAAACCGCAGCCAACATGCCGGGCAAATGCGCTGCGCCACCCGCACCTGCAATTATGACTTTGAATCCTTTTTGGTGAGCAGATTTTCCAAACTCAATCATTTCCTCTGGCATTCGATGCGCAGATACAACATCGGCTTCGTAACTGATTCCAAAGTCTTCAAGAACATCAGCTGCAGCTTGCATTACCGGCCAATCCGAATCGCTGCCCATCACGATTGCGACCTGAGGGGATGAATTTGTCATCTCAATGCTCCATTCCAACTATTTCGGCCGCAGCTTTTTTAGCTCGCCCTAAAAGTTCTTCGACATCATTTCCAACCACGTTTACATGTCCAATTTTGCGTTTCGCACGTGCGGCTTTCCCATAAAGGTGCAGTTTCACATCGCCGTCAATCAATGCAGCTGAAACAGCAAATTCAGAAACAGGTTGGTGGCTTCCAATCAAGTTTGCCATTACAGCAACTCGTTGAGTAGCTCTGGTTTCGCCTAGCGGCCAACCCAAAATCGCACGTACGTGATTTTCAAACTGGCTCGTTACTGCACCATCAATGCTCCAGTGCCCAGAGTTATGTGGCCGCATCGCCAACTCATTAACCAGGATCCCATCGCTAGTCTCGAAGAGTTCCACTGCCAACATTCCTGTGACATTTAGTTCTTCAGCAATCTTGATTGCAAGTGATTGAGCAGTTGCGACTATCTCAGTATCAAGTTCTGGTGCAGGAGCTATGACTTCGGAGCACATTCCTTCCCACTGTCGCGTTTCGACGACCGGGTAAACGGCAGTCTCCCCCGTTGTGGAGCGAGCAACCTGGGCACTCAATTCTCGTTTGAAATTGACTTTAGCCTCAACCAGCCATTCGCCAGAAATTACTTCAGCCATTGCCTGTTCGACCTCAACGAGATTGTGACAGATCCAAACTCCACGACCGTCATACCCACCTCGGGCCACTTTCAAAACGACAGGCCACTCATTAACGTCTGCAAAAGCAGAAACCTCAGTAGCAGTTTTAACTTGTTGCCAGGCTGGCATTGGAGCTGCAAAGTCTTGTAACCGCTGACGCATCTGCAATTTATTCTGCGCAAACTGTAAAGCTTGTGGGGCTGGCTGCACAGAGATTCCCTCAGCCTGCAGTTGGATAAGGATTTCAAGTGGAACATGTTCGTGATCAAAAGTGATTACGTCGGCCTCTAAAGCAGCTGCTCGGATGGCAAGTTCATCGTCATGTGCACCAATCGAGACCTGTTGCACGACCTGAGCCGCACTCTCATCGCTGCTAAGAGCAAGTACCCGAAAGTTAATTCCAAGTCCAATCGCGGCCTGATGTGTCATTCGGCTGAGTTGGCCACCGCCAATCATCAAAACTGTAGGCATCGCAGAATCCACAGGGCGACCCTACGCGAGAGTGAAATCAAAGGGCGTAACCTCTGCCCTGATGAAGCAAAACTTGATTTCCCTCGTTCGCCGTATAGCACCAGAAGCCAGCAAGTTCTTAACTGTTGGTGGTGTCGCCTATGTGGTCGACGTGGGTGTGTTCAATCTTTTGCGGTCCTTTGAAGAAATTTCCCCGCTGAGCGGAAAACCGCTAACAGCAAAAATTATTGCAGCTTCAATTGCCACGCTTGTGGCTTATTTTGGAAACAAAAATTGGACTTACGCCAACCGCCAAGGCCAAGCTCGACGCCGAGAAATTAGCCTCTTTTTCATATTCAACGGATTAGCGATGCTGATAGCAGTTGGCTGTCTATGGATTAGTCACTACTTGATCGGTTGGGATTCCGCGTTGGCTGACAACATTTCAGCTAACGTGATTGGCGTTGGCCTCGGAACAATCTTTAGATTCTTTGCCTACCGAAACTGGGTTTTCAAACATTGATTCGAGACCAACTTTCAAGTTGATTAAACAGAATAGCCGGCTGTCGGTAAATAAACCTGTACGACATTTGGCTCCCGTGCAATCCACTCGATTCGACCTCCGACGCCTACAGCCAAGGCCACCGCTAGCGGCAGGCCAATGTTGGGCTTTTGACTTGAAGTTAGTTGGCGCTGAAGGTCGTTAATGGCTTCTCCCGTTTCAAGCGGCAAGCCAGGTCCATCATCCGCAACCCGCAGGACGAGCCACTCAGCATTTGGTTTTGCGGTAACTGAAATTTTGCCACGACCATGGAGCAAAGAATTTTCCAACAAGATTGAAAGCATGTGGCGAACCGCACCTGGAGCTGCAGTTGTTTGCAAAGAGTCAGGTATGTCGACCTCAAAACCCCGACGCTCATCCCGAAGGCGTAGCGCAACGTCATTGAAAACTGGGGCCACCGTTGCTCGAAGTTCGGTGGGTTCAGTGTGTTCAACACCACGACGCGCATTGATTAATTCCTGCATCGCAGAAGTGATTCGGGCTATTTGGCGGCTGGCTTTTTCCGCTTCGGCCTGTACCACCTTTGGATCATCGGCTGAAACCAAAATCTCATCAATTTGAAGTTGGAGTGCCGTCAACGGAGTGCGCAACTGATGACTGATTTCTGATGTCAGCTGGCGTTCCACAAGCAAGAGTTGCTGCATTCGTTTTGAGACTGAATCAAGCACCTCTGCAACGTTGTCCAGCTCAACTACACCATAACGCTGGTTGGCTGCGCGCCTGTCACCAGTTTCAATTTGGATTGCGGCATTTACAAAATCTTGCACGGGTTTCTCGAGCCGTTTGGCTAATTCGCGAGACAGAAACCAGGCACCTGCAGCTGCGATAGCACCATACAATCCAGTTGAAATCAGCAGTCGCTGGATTGCATTCTCCAAATTGGTATTACTCGAAATCACTGTCACTTGGACTGGCCCGATTTTTGATGTTGCACTAACTCCAACTACATCTGGATTGCCATGTTCAATTAATTGCCCATACAACTCAACTTGAATGAATGCCTCCTGGGAAGCGATCCGCTCCAAGTAGAGAGCATCAATTTTTTGGCCTTCCGCTAACCGCATCTGCAAGTGCGTCGCAATATTGAGAGCTTCAGTTGCAACCTGCCGACGCGCTCCCTCACGGAGCGAATCGACTGTGAAAAACAGAGTTGGGATGGCATATCCAACGACACCAAGGAAGGCGACAATCATCGCAATTCTTTGAATGCTTCGTCGGAAACCTAATTTCATGGCCGCGTTGCTCGGAATCCAATACCGCGAACGGTTGAAATGACATCGCGATTAGCGCCAGCAGCTTGCAGTTTTTTGCGAATCGTTGAAATGTGCATGTCGACTGTTTTCTGCGCACCAAACCAATCGGTTTGCCAAACTTCTCGCAGAATTTCTTCACGCGAAACTACTGCGGGAGACTTGATCGAAAGTAGCAGTAACAACTCGTACTCTTTGGGGGTCAACAGAATTTCTGTATCGCCAAAAAAGACCCGCCGCTCGTCCGTTTCTAGAACCAGATGGCCCAGCGTTAAGACCTGTGGGGTATCTAAACGACGCAGGCTTGCGCGGATTCGAGCCATTAATTCAGCTGAGCGAAAAGGCTTCGCAACGTAATCATCGGCCCCGGCATCGAGACCAATTACTAGATCCAATTCATCAGCTCGAGCTGACAACATCAAAATTGGCAAAAGTTTTCCAGCGTTACGCAGATTTCGACAGACTTCTAAGCCATCGCGCCCAGGTAGCCCTAAATCAAGGATTAGCATGTCGGCAGCATCAGCAAATTTCTCAGCATCCCGACCATCAACCACGTGTTGAACCTCATGCCCTTCACGTTGCAACGCTCTGGTTAAAGGAGCTGCAATATCGATATCGTCTTCAGCAAGAAGAATTTTTGCCATGACACTTCTCATTTCTCAACGCAGATATTCCACGTCTACTGCGTTCAACGAAATCTCGCCTTCAGATATTTCCAAAATCAACGAGCCGTCGTCTGCAATTTTGGATGCTCTTCCAACTATAGCGTTCCCGGACACTTCCAAAGCTCGGACGTTTTTACCCAGAGTAGAGCAGGCTGCGCGATACATGGCCAAAACTGTTTCAGCCGGAAATTTCATCAGCCGCTCAACTGCATCCAAATAAAGCAGCAGCAATGTGTCGCGATTGAAGCGGACTCCGTAGTCCTCGAGGCCGCGGGCATTCGACACGGGCCGCGAATCCGGATCCATTCGTAAGTTAATGCCAACGCCTAAAACTACGAGTTCACCCACGGCAGTGGCGATGATCCCGCCGATTTTTTCGTACTCCACTCCTGTATCAACCACGATGTCATTCGGCCATTTCAGGGAGAAATTTGGATTTGTTGGTTGCAACACGTACATCGCTGCAACCGCGGCTAGCACAGGCGCTGGCACCTCTGGCCTTGGGATTACTAACGACATCAGAACTGCATCGCCGGATTCGGCCACCCAGTTTCGCGCTCCCCGACCACGGCCAGCAGTTTGGACATCGGCTGCCAGAACTAGTCCCGGCGTGATTTCAGGGACTGGCAATTCCAGAATCGCATCCTGAGTGGAATCAATTTCATAAACCATTCGGATATCCCATGGAAAGTCCGAATTGTCCAAAAATTCTTCGACTTCTGGGCTATCGGTGAGTAACCATGAGGATTTGTCGCGAGGAATAGTCACAGGGGTACGGTACGCAGGTTAAGTTGGAGGAAGTAGATGACAGCCCACGTTTCACCAAGCCCATACGGCAGTGACCCTCACACCACAGCTGGAAAACTTGAGGGACTACGGCTTCGCCGCCTGGAGAACACCAACCGCAGCCAAGCCGCGGTAGACAAACAACATGCCCGCGGCAAACTGACCGCACTCGAACGAATCAATGCCCTTTTGGATGAGGGCTCATTCCAGCAAATCGACGGTTTACGTCAACATCGCGCAACCGGCTTTGGCATGGACCGCTCCCGCCCGTTTGGCGACGGCGTTTACACCGGTTACGGCACGATTGATGGTCGACCTGTTTGTGTGTTCGCACAAGATTTCACGGTGTTTGGTGGCTCACTCGGCGAAACTGTCGGTGAAAAAATCGTAAAGATCATGGAGCTTGCCCTCAAGACCGGATGCCCGGTCATTGGTTTGAACGATTCAGGTGGTGCTCGAATTCAGGAGGGGGTTGCATCCCTCCAGCAATACGGCGAAATCTTCCGACGCAACGTCCACTCTTCAGGTGTGATTCCACAGATTTCCGTCATCCTCGGCCCTTGTGCTGGTGGCGCGGTTTATTCACCAGCCATCACTGACTTCACCATCATGGTTGATAAAACCTCGCATATGTTCATCACTGGTCCAGAGGTAATCAAGACTGTGACAGGTGAAGATGTTGGCTTTGATGAACTTGGCGGTGCTCATACCCACAACGCCAAATCTGGGGTTGCGCATTACATGGCACCAAGTGAGGCAGAAGCTTTCGAATATGTGAAAGCACTTCTTTCCTACTTGCCAAGCAACAACATGGAAGAGCCTCCGGCCTACCCACTCGAAGCTGACCTCTCGATTAACGACGAAGACCTTGAACTCGACACGCTCGTACCAGATTCACCGAATCAGCCGTACGACATGCATCGGGTTTTTGAACATGTTTTAGACGATGGCGAGTTCTTGGAAATCCAGCCAATGTTTGCCCCCAACATCATTGTTGGTTTTGGCCGGGTAGAGGGCCATGCGGTTGGGATTGTGGCAAATCAACCAATGCAACTTGCTGGCACATTAGATATCGACGCATCAGAAAAAGCTGCGCGGTTTGTACGCACGTGTGATGCCTTCAACATTCCAATCTTGACGTTCGTTGACGTTCCTGGCTTCCTACCAGGTACTGATCAAGAATGGGACGGCATTATTCGACGTGGTGCAAAACTTATTTATGCATACGCCGAAGCCACAGTTCCGATGATCACTGTCATTACCCGTAAGGCTTACGGTGGTGCGTACATCGTTATGGGCTCAAAACCTCTGGGTGCAGATTTGAACTTTGCTTGGCCTACCGGCCAGATTGCGGTTATGGGCTCACAAGGTGCAGTCAACATTTTGTACCGTAATGAATTAAAGAACGCAGA
The DNA here is from genome assembly GCA_041170125.1 of Actinomycetota bacterium. Classification (GTDB taxonomy): domain Bacteria; phylum Actinomycetota; class Actinomycetes; order S36-B12; family UBA5976; genus JAFMIT01. Next base: position 1,999 of record JBEAZM010000224.1, on the reverse strand, counting down.
AGACCCAGAGGCTCGCCGCGCTGAGTTGATTGACGATTACGAAACTTCACTAGCCAATCCCTACACGGCGGCGGAACGCGGCTACATCGACCGCGTGATCTTCCCGCACGAAACCCGAAACATGGTGCTACGTGGATTGCGCACGCTTCGAAACAAGCGCGCATCTTTGCCGCCGAAGAAGCACGGAAATATTCCACTATGACCGAGCTTCGCATTATTCGTGGCGACGCCACCGAAGAAGAGGTTGCTGCAATTCTGTTGGTACTAAAGAGTGCAAGCCGTATTCAAGTTTTGGCAGAGCCCGCCAAAATGTCGAAGTGGGCTTCACCAGGCTCACTGGCTCGTACACGACCCGGTGTTGGAGCTAGCGCATGGCGCCAGTCCGGATGGGCACGTCACTAAACATGGCACTTCCCGAAATAGTTCTAGCCTCGGCATCACCGGCACGCAAACAGCTACTGCGCAATGTGGGTATTACGCCGACCGTGATTGTTAGTTCTGTAGATGAACCTGCTGCAGAAGCAGCAGCTGGCTGGAAATCACCGACCGAAATTGCCCAAGGGTTGGCGGCTCTCAAAGCTGCTGATGTTGCTACTCGGTTGTCCCCGAACACTCTTGTAATTGGATGCGATTCGGTGATGGAGTTCGCTGGCGCAGCATATGGAAAACCAGATTCAACTGAGATAGCAGTCGAACGGTTGCGCATGATGAGCGGTGGTTCAGGTCATTTACACACTGGCCATAGCGTGGGATTGATTACCGAGTTTGGGGTTGAATGGCGACATGCCCTCTGTTCGACTGAAGTGTATTTTCATGAATTAAGTGAGCCTGAAATTGCCGCTTACGTCCAAACTGGCGAGCCTTTGCGCGTGGCGGGTTCCTACACCTTAGATTCACTCGGCGGTCCATTCATCAAAGCCATCAACGGCGATGCCGCAAACGTGGTTGGGCTTTCTGTACAAACGTTGCGTCGCATGTTCGCCGAATTGGGCATTGGTTGGGAAGAAGTTTTATCCCAAGTAACTGCCTAGTACGCAAAATGCTACCTAGACTGCGCATCTGACTAAAGGAGTAGACATGCCGATTCAGAAAGTACTGATTGCCAATCGTGGCGAAATCGCAGTGCGGGTGATTCGGGCATGCAAAGACTCTGGTCTCAAATCTGTTGCTGTCTACGCTGAACCTGATCGCGAATCGCTTCACGTTTTGATGGCGGACGAGGCTTTTGCCCTCGGCGGCACCACTGCCGCAGATTCCTACTTGGTGATTGATAAATTAATCGAGATTGCGCGCCGCTCGGGTGCCGACTCGGTACACCCTGGCTACGGATTTCTAAGCGAAAATGCAGAGTTCGCTCAAGCCGTAATCGATGCTGGCTTAACTTGGATCGGACCATCGCCAGATGCGATTCGCAATCTCGGCGACAAGGTATCTGCCCGACATATTGCCGCTAAAGCTGGCGCACCTCAGGTGCCAGGCACAGCTGATCCAGTGAGCAACGCTGCAGAGGTGGTTGCATTCGCCGAGCAATACGGTCTCCCAATCGCGATCAAAGCAGCCTTTGGTGGCGGTGGTCGTGGCTTAAAAGTGGCCCGAACCATGGATGAGATTGAAGAGCTCTACGAATCTGCCGTGCGCGAGGCTGTTGCAGCATTTGGTCGTGGGGAATGTTTTGTCGAGCGCTACTTAGATCGGCCCCGACACGTGGAGACTCAATGTCTCGCAGATATGCACGGCAATGTGGTTGTGGTTTCAACGCGCGATTGCTCATTGCAGCGGCGTCATCAGAAATTGGTTGAGGAAGCGCCAGCTCCGTTTTTGAGCGAAGCCCAGATCGCGGAGCTTTACAGTTCATCAAAAGCAATTTTGAAAGAGGCCGGCTACGTCGGTGCTGGTACCTGCGAATTCTTGATTGGCACTGATGGCACGATTTCATTCCTCGAAGTTAATACCCGCCTTCAGGTTGAACACCCGGTCAGCGAAGAAGTAACTGGTATTG
>JBEAZM010000223.1:0-4484 GCA_041170125.1 Actinomycetota bacterium | reverse complement strand
GACGCAACTCCTATATTGAATTCCGCGACTTGGAGACAGACAATTCAATCTCAGTGGTTACTGACGCCGCTGCTCTACAAGGATTTGAACCACCGCTTGCAGCTGGCTCCAAAATCGTATTCCTAGCTGAGGTCGAGTTCTGGCAAAACAAAGGCTCGATTCAGGTTCGAGCCCGTCAAATCCAACGACTTGGTGTGGGCAATCTGATTGCCGCTCTCGAGGAACTTCGTCGGAAACTTCAGGCAGAAGGACTCTTCGATCCGAGCCGAAAAAAACCGTTGCCATTTTTGCCACGCAAAGTTGGGCTAATTACCGGCCGCGACACTGATGCGATGAAAGATTTCGTGCGAAATGCCCGACGCCGCTGGCCACACACAGAGTTCGTCTTAAAAGAAATTGCACTACAGACTCGTGAAACCCCACTACTCGCGATTCGTGCCCTCGATGAATTGCAAGCACACCCTGAGGTTGATGTCATTGTGATTGCGCGCGGTGGTGGCTCACTCGAAGATTTGTTGCCTTGGAACGACGAAGGTCTGCTGCGGGCTGTTGTGGCCTCAGTTAAACCCGTCGTATCAGCTATCGGGCATGAAGCTGATCGTCCGCTCTTGGATGACGCAGCTGACGTGCGCGCCTCAACCCCAACTGATGCTGCCGCCAAAATCGTTCCGAGTTTGGAAGAAGAAATTGCCATCTTGACGAATTTGCGCGCCAAAATTTCAAACGGTCGCAATGCTTGGCTTAACAACGAGCAACGCCACCTAGCAGCCGCCCGTTCAACCTTGAGCGCAAAATCACCCAGAGCCGTAGTGCGGCTCTGGCAAATGGAGATTGGTCAAGCGCGTATTGCTCTTCGAAGCAAAACCAAGCAGCGAATTCAACAGCACCGAAGTCGGCTAGAACTTCAAACTGGTCGACTGGCTGCGCTTTCCCCCTACGCCATTTTGGGTCGGGGTTATGCTCTAGCGACCAACTCTTCAGGGGAAGTCATTAAGTCCCCGAGCGACTTACCAATTGGCGCAGATTTCAAACTGCGACTTGCTGAATCAAGTATTACCGCCACTCGAATTGAAGATAAGGACAAGTAATGGCTGAACTAAAAGCAATATTGGAACTCGACGACAAGGCGATTGCAGCGCTCAGTTATGAGGCAGCGAGAGAATTGTTAGACGAAGTAGTTTCAGCGCTGGACGACAGCTCACTACCGCTTGGCAACCTCATGCAATTGTGGGAGACCGGCGAGAAGATTGCAAAAGTTTGCGACGCCCACCTAACAAAAGCTGCCGAAAAGCTCGAGGATTTCCCCGAAGCCCAGTAACTGGCTCGTGCTAGGAGAGGGAAATTTGCTTCGACACAACCTCAACCAGTTGTGCGAAATCTGACCCTATAGTTCCTACCAAAATCAAAACCGAACCATCAAGTTCCGTTTGATAAACCAAGTTATCTGCATCGACAGGTTCAAGCACTGACCAGGTAACACCGCTAGTTTCGAAAGTTTCAGTCACAGCGCCACCAAACGCTGCCGACCAACTTTCCAATTCAGTGTTTGATTGTTCAATCGCAAAATATTGATCTGAACCCTTGACCCAACCAATGTGCCAATGAGACTTAGTTATGTCATTTGGTACGGGCTCAAGCCAGGCACTGTTCGATTGCCATGCGGAATCTAAATCCGGCACCAGAAGCTCGAAACTCACCATTTCTTGAGCTCCGAGAGCAACCGAAACTGGATCCACTGGCTGGAAGGGAGTTTCTGGTGCTGGCCGCCAGGTCACAAGAAATACCGCTAAAACTGCCAGCCCGACCAGGCCCATAGATCTGACCATATCCAGCGCCGTCTCGAAACCGCGCTTTCGTTTGCGAGGTCGCAACGTTTGGTCGGGGTTCAAAATCGGCTGTTCAGACATAGGCGAAGTTTCTCCCACAAAGTGACTCCCCCGCCATTCGGAGTAGCGTTAGGGCATGGCCGATTTTGAATACACAGATCTCCTTCCCACAACCGATTTAGGTTTGCCCTATCGCTTGCTCACGACTGAAGGCGTTGAGGTTGTGAAGTTGGGTGATCGAGAATTTCTCAAGATTGATCCAGATGTGCTGCGGATGGTTTCGGAAATTGCAATCCGCGATATTCAGCATCACTTACGTCCAGGCCATCTCCAACAACTACGAAACATTTTGGATGACCCCGAGGCTAGCGCCAACGACAAATTCGTCGCGTTGGACCTTTTGAAGAACGCAAATATCGCAGCTGGTGGCGTGTTGCCCATGTGCCAAGACACCGGCACTGCGATTGTGAGCGCTAAACGCGGCACTCAGGTCATTACCGACGCGCGTGACGAAGAATGGATTTCACAAGGCATCTTCAATGCTTACAAGAATTTGAATCTTCGCTACTCCCAACTTGCACCACTGAGCATGTACGAAGAAAAAAACACTGGTACGAATATGCCAGCCCAAATTGATGTCGCGCTAAACACCAAGCCAGGTCACGAACTCGAATACGAGTTGTTCTACATGGCAAAAGGTGGTGGCAGCGCAAACAAATCGTTCTTGTTCCAAGAAACAAAAGCGTTGCTGAACCCGACCAGCTTGATGAACTTCTTAGACGAAAAATTGCGTTATATCGGCACCAGCGCTTGCCCGCCGTACCACTTGGCGATTGTGATTGGTGGCACAACCGCGGAACACACTTTGAAGACCGCCAAATACGCATCTGCTCGAGCGCTCGACACACTGCCAGTCCAGGGAACCGTGCTCGGACATGGTTACAGAGATTTAGAGTTGGAAGCTGAAGTTTTAAAACTCACTCAAAGTTTTGGAATTGGTGCACAGTTTGGCGGCAAGTACTTCTGTCACGATGTTCGAGTAATTCGACTCCCTCGACATGGTGCATCCTGTCCAGTCGCGATTGCAGTCTCGTGCTCAGCGGATCGGCAGGCTTTCGCAAAAATTACACCTGACGGTGTCTTTATTGAACAAATGGAGATGGATCCGGCTCGATTCTTGCCAGAGACCACCGAAACAAAGTTGTCGGATGAGGTTGTAGCGATTGATCTGAATCAGCCAATGACTGAAATTCGAAACCAACTCTCGCAGCTTCCTGTAAAAACTCGAGTCTCACTAACTGGCACAATCGTTGTAGCTCGCGATATCGCTCACGCGAAAATTCTCGAAATGCTGAATAACGGCGAACCCATGCCACAGTATTTGAAAGACCACCCCGTCTACTACGCCGGACCTGCAAAAACGCCTGAGGGCTTTGCCTCTGGTTCGTTTGGCCCAACCACAGCCGGTCGCATGGATGCCTATGTGGAACGTTTTCAAGCAGAGGGCGGCTCACTTGTCATGCTTGCCAAAGGTAACCGCTCCCAGGCCGTAACAGATGCATGTCAGAAGTACGGCGGCTTTTATCTCGGCTCAATCGGTGGTCCAGCTGCTCGACTAGCGCAGGACAACATCACTAAGGTTGAAGTTCTAGATTTCCCTGAACTAGGTATGGAAGCCGTTTGGAAGATTGAAGTCCAAGATTTCCCAGCCTTCATCGTTGTGGACGATAAAGGCAACGACTTCTTTGCTGAGACCATGCGGACTGTGGCAATCCGGCTCAAATAATGAGCGCCGACACCGACCTTATTGAAGTCCGCCGCCACGACGGCGAGATTTGTGGCTACGTGGTTTCAGAAGCCGATCAGTTTCTGGCCCTCACGATTTTCCTGGTTCCAGTTTTAAGTTTTGCAGCCAAGTCAGAAGCACTGGATTTTGTTAAGGAACGCGGACTCGATTTATTGCAAGCAAATTGGTTCGGCTTTATTGATGATGAGTGGCAATTAGTTCGCATCCAGGAAGCCAGTGCGGAATTCGTGACTGTGACAACCGATATTTACGGAGTAGGTGACGGTTTCAGCCACAGCTTCCTTGGTGCCACCGATAAGCTCAAACTAGCCGACCCGATCAATCCACTTTAGTCACAGGCGCGTAGCGCAAGATCAAACGCTTCTCGCCATGTGGTGGCCCGAAGTCCACTGTGATCTGAGCTCGATCGCCAGCACCTGCAATTTCTCGGACTATGCCGATGCCGAATTTCTCATGCCGAACTTTGTCGCCCGGAACTAAATCAAACTCTTGTGCCGCCTCGGCGGGGCTGAGTCGCCTGAGCATGTGATCGGTTGCTCGCTTGGGATCGCTGGCGCGAGCCGAGGTCACTTTTTTAGAGCCGCGGTCGCCGCGCAGCCAAAGGGTTAATTCCTCCGGGATTTCTTCGATGAATCGTGACGGAGCGTTGTATTCACTCGCTCCCCAGCGGCTGCGGGATTCGGCACGCGATAAGTACAAACGTTTTTCGGCTCGGGTAATTCCCACATAAGCTAAACGCCGCTCTTCTTGCATTTCGGCTGGGTCATTCCAAGCTCGGGCATGTGGGAACAATCCCTCTTCCATTCCCGTAATGAATACAACAGGGAATTCCAAACCTTTTGCGCTGTGCA
>JBEAZM010000222.1:0-4160 GCA_041170125.1 Actinomycetota bacterium | reverse complement strand
CTTCGGATGGGCTGATTGGGTTTTCGAATTCAGCGTTGATTGCAAGTGAGTGGCCAGTGAAAACTGGAACCCGCACACAGGTTCCAGAAACTAGCAACTCTGGGATGCCAAGAATCTTGCGCGATTCGTTACGCAGCTTTTGCTCTTCATCAGTTTCAAGTGAGCCATCGGTGGCAAGTCCACCCGCAAACGGCACGACGTTGAATGCGATGTTCGCGACGTACTTCACTGGCTCAGGGAAGTTAACGGCGTCACCGTTGTGGGCGAGGGCTGCGATGTCTTGATCTACAACACCACGTACCTGGCTCTCTAACTCCTGCACGCCTGCCAGACCCGAACCCGCAACCGCTTGGTAGGACGAAACCACGAGCCGCTTCAATCCAGCTTTTTCGTGCAGCGGCTTAAGCACAGGCATCGCTGCCATAGTGGTGCAGTTTGGATTTGCGATGATGCCCTTCTTAGCGTCCTTGATTGCTTCTGGGTTTACTTCGCTGACAACGAGTGGCACTTCTGGATCCATCCGCCAAGCCGACGAGTTATCAATCACGATTGCACCGGCTGCCGCAAATTTTGGTGCCAGAGCTTTTGAGGTTGCGCCGCCCGCCGAGAAGATTGCAATGTCAATGCCAGCAAGGTCTGCAGTCTCAGCATCTTCGACCGTGATGTTTTGGCCATTCCATTCGATGTTCTGGCCAGCCGAACGAGCCGATGCAAGTAACCGAAGTTTGGTGAGTGGGAAGTTTCGTTCGGCTAAAAGCTGGCGCATGACGCCACCAACTTGGCCGGTTGCGCCGACTACGGCAACGGTGATTTCTTTCGACATGTTTTTCCCTATCGTCCCGTGCCGCCGTAAACGACTGCTTCGTTTTCGTTGTCATCCAAACCAAATGCGGTATGGCAAGCCTTGATGGCATCTTCTAAATCTTTTTCGCGCACAACCACACTGATGCGGATTTCAGAAGTCGAAATCATTTCAATATTGACGTTCGCCTCTGCGAGAGCTGCGAAGAGGGTTGCGGAAACACCTGGGTGAGACCGCATGCCTGCACCGACGAGTGAGATCTTGCCGATTGTGTCATCGAACAAGATGCTTTGGAAACCGATTTCGTTTTGCACGCGTTGCAAAGCGGCGGTTGCGACTGGTCCTTCAGTTTTTGGCAAAGTGAAAGAGATGTCAGTGAGACCGGTGGCTGCTGCCGAAACGTTCTGCACAATCATGTCGATGTTGAGAGCCGCGTCGGCAATCGTCTGGAAGATTGCGGCCGCGACACCTGGTCGGTCAGGAACGCCGACAACTGTGATCTTTGCTTCGCTTCGGTCATGTGCAATGCCGGCGATGATTGGTTGTTCCATTTCGTCTCCTTGTGGACGTTCCTTGATGACCCAAGTACCTTGGTGATTTGAAAAAGATGAGCGGACATGGATTGGCATGTCGTAGCGGCGGGCGTATTCAACGCATCGCAAATGCAAAACTTTTGCGCCGCTGGCAGCAAGTTCGAGCATTTCTTCATACCCAACCGCGTTGAGTTTGCGGGCTTTCGTAACCACGCGTGGATCAGCCGAGAACACGCCATCCACATCGGTGTAAATCTCGCAAACATCTGCTTCAAGTGCTGCAGCTAATGCCACTGCCGTGGTGTCACTGCCACCACGACCGAGCGTGGTGATGTCTTTTGAGTCTTGGCTGACACCTTGGAAACCTGCCACGATTGCGATTGCGCCATCGTCTAGCGCTTCTTTGATGCGGCCAGGTGTGACATCGATGATGCGGGCTTTGCCGTGGACCGAGTCAGTGATAACACCGGCTTGGGATCCGGTGAACGAACGGGCTTCGTGGCCAAGTTGGCCAACCGCCATGGCGACAAGTGCCATGGAGATGCGTTCGCCAGCGGTGAGCAACATGTCGAGTTCGCGCGGACTCGGAAGTGGCGTGACTTGGTTTGCTAAATCGATAAGTTCGTCGGTGGTATCGCCCATGGCACTAACCACAACCACAACCTGATTACCAGCACGCTTGGTCTCAACAATTCGCTGGGCAACGCGCTTTATGGCTGCGGCATCCGCCACCGAAGATCCGCCATATTTCTGAACTACAAGTCCCATTTAGCTACCTTTTCCACGTTTTTTCACGGGCAGTGGCTGAATTCTTATGGGGTTTTTAATGCTTTTGCGGAATTGTTCATATTTTGAGACAGTCAAGTGTCTCGGTATTTGAGATTATTCGGAAATTAGGTTCCTTCGACCCTCAATCGCGCGGCCGAGCGTCACTTCGTCCACATATTCGAGGTCACCGCCAAGTTGGACACCTGTCGCGAGTTTCGTGACTTTGATGCCAAGTGGTGCGAGTTGCCGCACCAGGTAGGTTGCGGTGGCTTCACCTTCCATATTTGGATCGGTGGCGATGATGACTTCAGCGATAGCTGGGTTTTGGAGCCGGGCGAGCAATTCGCGGATTCTGAGGTCCGCTGGCCCGACGTTTTCGATTGGATTCAAAGCGCCACCAAGCACGTGATAGCGTCCGCGGAACGCCCGAGTTTTTTCGATTGCGAGAACGTCTTTCGGTTCCTCAACTACACACAACACTGTTTCTTCACGCCGCGGGTCACGACAAATGCGGCACTGTTCTGACTCCGAAAGATTGCCGCAAATTTCACAGAATCGCGCCCGTTCTTTTACAGCTTCGAGCGTGCGAGCCAAGCGGGAAACATCGGTGGATTCCATTGCGAGAATATGAAAAGCTAAACGCTGCGCAGATTTTGGTCCAATGCCAGGAAGTCGGCCAAGTTCGTCGATCAAATCCTGCAGGATGCCTTCAAACATTTAGATCCAATCTAAAAAGCAGTCGGTGTTTAGTTTTCTTCTTCAATCACACTGCCACCGAAAGCATCCAGAATTGCATCGATGCCGGTTGCATCAATGCTGATGGGATCATCTTCAGATGGTTCATCATTTAGTGCATCAACCCCGGAGGTAGCGACCGGTTGGGAAGTTGCTGCTGCATCCACGGCGGGAGAGGTTTCAGTTTCGTCCGCCGATTGAGTGGCTTCGGCAACTGCTGTAGTCGCGGCTGCCGCTGATGGCATGCTGGCTGCAAGTGGTTTTGGTGACATGTCTTCAGCGCCAGCAGCGACTGCGTGATTCACTTTGTAGTTCGGATCAACCACCCCAACCACTTTGACGGTTGCTTTAGTGAATTGTGCGATTGCGGCTTCTGCAAGTTTGTCGATGTTGCGGTCTTTCAGCATTTTCGCGAGCGGCGCATTCGGGGTTGTGATTTCAACCTGAGCACCATTGACTGCTGTCACGCCGAAGTTTTCAAGCAAGCTGGATGCGAATTTTGTGCCTTCGGGAAGTGACTCCACCAACTTCGCAATTGTTTTCCAGTTGGTTCGAAGTAGCGCGATGTCGAGTGCGGCTGAGGATTGAGTGTCGGCAGGTGGGGTTGTTTCAACCTGTGCTGGCAATTCAACCGCGGCTGCGTTCACGATTGGTGCAGTTTCAGCCGGTGCGCTTTCAACGGGTGCTGCGGCAACTGTCGCTGGAGCTGGTGCAACAACGGGTGCGGTTTCAGCAGTTTTGGTTTCAACCGGTTTGGTCTCAACCGGCGCGGTTGCGACTTCGGAAAGTTTTGGTGGTGCGGCGGGTCGGGCTGGAGCAGCTGGTGCCGCTGCTGCCGCTTGGACACCTTGTGCGACTTTGCGTTCGATTGCTTCCAGCCGCTGGAGCAGTTCCGCCGGATTTGCATCACTGGCCGCGACAATCAATCGGGCCGCGAGTAATTCAAGATGTAGTCGCGGTGAACTTGCGCCACGCAAAGCTGTGATGCCATCACTTACTAGATCTGCGGCTCGACTCAAACCAGCCATGCCAATGGCTTCAGCTTGGGTAGACAAAACTTGAAGTCGATCAGCTGGTTGGTGCACCAAGCCATCGGTGGCAGCGGTCGGGTTGGCTAGCAAAATAATCAGGTCGCGAATTCGTTCGAGCAGGTCTGTCGCGAAACGTCGCGGGTCATGACCGGCCGTAACAACCTGCTCGATGGTTTTAAAAACCACCGCGCCATCTCGATTTGGTAGTGCATTCAAAATCTGATCCAACAAGCTATCGGAAGTGAAGCCGAGTTGAGCAACCGCAGCTTCGTAAGTGATGCCGTCAGTTCC
>JBEAZM010000221.1:0-3069 GCA_041170125.1 Actinomycetota bacterium | reverse complement strand
TGAATTCATCTTCACTGCAATGGACATCTCGATTTCGTTCGCAGACTTCCCAACCCCAGCAATCGGCGAAACCACTCGTAAGTTCCGTCAGCTCGGAATCGGCTATGCCAACCTCGGCGCCCTGTTAATGGCGACCGGTTTGCCATACGACTCTGATGCTGGCCGTGCACTTTCGGCATCTATCACCAGCTTGATGACTGGCGCTGCTTACAAGCGTTCAGCTGAACTTGCAGGTGTGGTTGGTCCATACGAAGGATTTGCAAAGAACGCTGCCGCGCACGCACGAGTCATGCGCAAGCACGCAGCTGCAAACGACAACATCAAGACTGTGTCCTCACTTGATGGTGACGTTTTGAAGCTGGCATCAAAGTACTGGGAAACTGGTAACAAGTTGGGTGAAAAGCAGGGCTGGCGCAACGCGCAGGCATCACTGCTTGCCCCAACCGGCACTATCGGCTTCATGATGGACTGTGACACCACCGGTATCGAACCTGACTTCTCTTTGGTTAAGTTCAAGAAGATGGTCGGTGGCGGCTCATTGCAGATCGTGAACAACACAATTCCACGGGCGCTACGCAAACTCGGCTACGCCGAAGAAACCGTTGAAGCAATTGTTGAATACATCGGTCAGCATGGCCACGTGGTTGATGCACCAGGCCTTAAGCCTGAGCACTACCCAATCTTTGATACTGCGATGGGCGAGCGCGCCATTACCCCAATGGGTCACGTGCGCATGATGGCTGCTACTCAGCCATTCCTCTCTGGCGCAATCTCGAAGACCGTGAACATGCCAGAGACTGCAACCGTAGAAGAAGTTGAAGAAATCTACTTCCAAGCATGGAAGATGGGTGTCAAAGCACTTGCTATCTACCGGGACAACTGCAAGGTTGGTCAGCCACTTTCTGATGCCAAGGCTAAGAAAGTCGAAACCACTGTTGCTGTAACTGCAGGCGAACCAATCCGTCGCCGGATGCCAAAGAAGCGTCAGTCACAGACTGTCTCCTTCTCTGTCGGTGGTGCTGAGGGTTACCTCACCGCCTCTTCATTCGAAACTGGCGAACTTGGTGAAGTCTTCTTGAAGCTCGGTAAGCAGGGTTCAACCCTTGCTGGTGTTATGGATGCATTCTCCATCGCGATTTCCATCGCGTTGCAGTACGGCGTCCCATTGGATGCCTTCGTCTCCAAGTTCACCAACATGCGCTTTGAGCCAGCTGGCATGACTGATGATGCAGACATCCGGATGGCACAGTCCATCATGGACTACATCTTCCGTCGGTTGGCTTTGGATTACTTGCCACTCGAAAAGCGGGCTGCTTTGGGAATCTTCACCGCAGATGAGCGTGCTGAACAGGTTGCTGGTTACGACACCCCAACCGCATCGCTAGAAGAAATCGCTAGTGAAGTTGTGGCTGCCTTGCCAGCCGCTCCTGAAGCTCGCTCCACCGAGAGTGCGCATTCTTCGGCAGAGCTGTTGGAGGCCTTGACTGGCAAAGTAAACGATGCACCACTTTGCATGACCTGCGGTATCAAGATGCGACCATCTGGATCCTGCTATGTCTGTGAAGGCTGTGGCTCAACCAGCGGTTGCAGCTAATTAGCAATCAGTTCGATGGCTCGTAGTTAAACTTAACTACGAGCCATCGGCTTTTTCTGGAGGATAAATGCGGACGCTTTTTCGACTCATTTGGTTGACCTTTACAGCTATTGTCGTGCGCGATCGACTTTTGTTATGGCAGCGAACCGCACCGGCCTTTCGAAACCCAGTTCTGCTTTTGTCCTATCCCATAAGAGGGCCTCTCACTTTATGGCTTTCTAGAAATGTTGGCCGCAAAATCCCAACAATCCCAAGTGAGCTGGACTACCAGGTTGTAGAAGTCGAAGAAGCAAAACTTCATATCTATAGCCCGCTTAACCCAAATCAACCACAACCTGCACTGATTTGGATTCACGGTGGCGGCTATGTAGCCGGCTTGGCTGAAGCCGAACATGAGGTGGCTGGTCGTTATGCCGAGGTGATTTCGGGTGTTGTTGTGAGCGTCGATTATCGATTAGCTCCCGAGCATCCATTCCCAGCAGCTTTAGACGATTGTTTTGCGGCTCTGAGGTGGTTAATCGACAATCATGAAGAATTAAAAGTTGACCTAAATCGAATTGCAATAGGTGGCATGAGTGCAGGTGGTGGCCTAGCTGCATCGCTCGCCGCCAAAGCTCACGACGCTGGCATCGCCATCAAACATCAACACCTGCTTTATCCAATGCTAGATCCAATATCGGCTGTTGTCGCTGATACATCCCATCGTGGTTTGAATTGGAATCGTTCCTCAAATGAATATGCCTGGCAGGCCTATTTAGGCCATCATCCGGGGATTCCAGAGTTGCGCGAGTATGCGGCTCCAGCTATACGCAAAGACCTTTCTGGCTTGGCTGCAGCTTGGATTGGGGTGGGGGAGAGCGATTTGTTTTTTGAGGAGAACACTCGTTACGCAAAACGATTAAACGAAGCAGGCGTAGCGTGTGATCTGGTCACGATTCCAGGCATGTATCACGCGGCTGATCGGATTGACCCCAATCATCCTGAGGTAAGACGTTTCATAGAGCTGAGCGAATCCGCCTTGGCAAGGGCACTCTTCGCCTAAGAGCTTTGAGTATTAAGCATACCCCTGGGGGTATGCTTAATATTGTGTTTGATGGTTTCAATGCAACTGACGTCATTTTGTCTGGATCAATGCTCATAGCAATTCCAGTAGCGTTCCTAGCCGGCTTAGTTTCTTTTTTGAGTCCTTGCGTTTTGCCATTAGCTCCCGGCTATGTTTCTTATGTAACCGGACTCTCAGGGGCCGAACTCACCGCCTCAGCCGGTGGCGGAGTGAAACTAAAGAGCCGAGTGCTGCTCGGGAGTTTGTTATTCGTGCTTGGCTTTGCGATTGTTTTTATGGCATTTGGAGTTTTGGTCGGGAGTTTGGGTGCGGCGTTAATTCAGATCCAGTCAATTCTTACGAAAGTACTTGGAATTGTGGTGATTGGTCTTGGCCTTTCATTTATGGGTGTGTTGCCCGGATTAACTTCCGA
>JBEAZM010000220.1:0-3694 GCA_041170125.1 Actinomycetota bacterium | reverse complement strand
ATGTCGAACATGACTTTGGTGAAGAATCGCGAGTAAAGCAGATGCAAAATAGCGTGGGTTACGCCACCGACATACTGGTCGACCGGTAACCACTCATTCGCCAGTTTTGAGTCAAATGCTGCATCTTCAAGTTGTGGATTCAAGTAACGCAGGAAGTACCAAGACGAATCAACGAAAGTGTCCATGGTGTCGGAGTCACGACGAGCTGGCCCAGCACATTTTGGACATGGCACGTTTACCCACGCATCAGCAGCCCCTAGTGGCGAGGTGCCTTTTGGGCTCAAGTCCAAGCCAGCAGCATCTGGCAACGTAACAGGCAACTGATCCTGTGGTACCGGAACTTCACCACAACTGTCGCAATGCACAATCGGGATTGGGGTACCCCAGTAACGCTGGCGGGAAATCAACCAGTCGCGTAACCGGTAGTTTTTTGCGGGCTTGCCCAAGCCTTTGGCTTCAAGCTCAGCAATAATTTTTGCGATGGCATCGCTCTTGTTTAAGCCATCAAGGTTTGCGGAGTTAATGTGAAGGCCATCGTCGCCGGTTGCGATGCCGGTTTCGGCTGGATTAGTTTCAGATTCAACCACCACGCGAATCGGCAAATCAAAAGCCTTTGCAAAATCTAAGTCGCGTTGATCATGCGCAGGCACTGCCATGATGGCACCAGTGCCGTAGTCGGCCAAAACATAATCTGATGCATAAATTGGAAGTTGTTCACCATTGACTGGATTGATTGCATGTCGATTGAGAAACACACCAGTTTTTGGCCGATCGGTTGCAAGCCGCTCGATGTCAGTGGCTTTCTTAACTTCTTCTAGGTAGGCCTCAAACTCTGCCTCGACCCCACTGCCAGAAACAAGTTCGGCTGCTAGAGCCGAATCAACCGCAACTACGAAAAATGTTGCACCATACAAAGTGTCTGGTCGGGTGGTGTAAACGGTTATTGAACGATCAAGTTCGGCAATTTTGAAATCGACCTCGGCGCCAACCGAACGACCAATCCAGTTGCGTTGCATAAGCAAAACTTTTTCGGGCCAGTTGCCGCTGAGTTGCTCCATATCGTCCAGCAAACGATCAGCATAATCAGTAATTTTTAGATACCACTGATTCAGTTTTTTCTTAGTGACGGTGGAATCACATCGTTCACATAGACCCTGCACGACTTGTTCGTTCGCCAGAACTGTTTGGCAAGACGGGCACCAGTTAACCGCTGAATGCTTTCGATACGCCAAACCGCGGTTGTACATTTCCAAGAAGAACCACTGATTCCACTTGTAGTACTCCGGATCGCAAGTGTTTAAAACCCGATCCCAATCGAAGGAGCAGGCATAGCGCCGCATCGATGCTTTTTGGGTGGCGATGTTTTCATAGGTCCAAGCTCGTGGATCTTCACCACGCTTGATGGCAGCGTTTTCAGCTGGTAATCCAAATGCGTCCCAACCGATTGGATGCATCACGTTGAAACCTTTTTGGGCCCAGTAGCGCGCAATCACATCACCGAGCGCATAGGCCTCAGCATGACCCATGTGCAAATCACCAGATGGGTAGGGAAACATGTCCAATACGTATTTTTTCGGCCGCGGGTCATCTGCCCGACCTGATCGGAACGGTGCAACCTCATCCCAGATTGGTAGCCAGCGATTCTGAATCGACTCGTGGTCGTATTCGACGCTTTCTTCCACTGCCATTTAATCTCCTTGGATTACACAAAAGCGGCTCGGAATACCGAGCCGCAGTTTGGGTGGAGCTGAGGGGACTCGAACCCCTGACCCCCTGCATGCCATGCAGGTGCGCTACCAGCTGCGCCACAGCCCCTTGAAGCGGCTGAAGGATACCCCGAACCGCATATTTTCACTGCACTGACCCCGAATTAGATATGTTGCTCGGGAAGTGGCGCGGCTGCTAGTTGGTTGTATTCCAATAACTGCCAACGATTGTGTCGTTCTTCATGTTCCAAAACCGCCCAGGCACAGTTATTCAGAACCCGAAACACGCTTAAGCGATCTGGCGTTAAATCTAAAAGCGAAATGATTCCCATTCGAGCAGCCCCACCGTGACTTGCGACTACTAAAAGTCCCTCAGCTTGAGCTTTGGCATGTTCTTCAATCGCGTGTCGCATTCGCTCGCCCACTTCGGCTGGCGATTCACCGTTTAAACCTGCCGGCAGATGCGGATCTGCAAACCAAGCCTCAATTTCAGCGGCATACTGTGAGCGAATTTCAGTCTGGGTCATACCTTCCCAGACTCCTCCGTCAGTCTCGCGCAATCGCACGTCGGTTGTGATTGGGAGATTAACTCGGTCGGCTAACGCCTCGGCCGTGCGGTAGGCCCGCTGTAGTGGACTAGCCACAATCGCAGCTGGCGACAACTGCGCAATCGCAGCCGCAGCCGTTTCAGCCTGGTGGATACCGATTTCGTTGAGTGGTATGTCGGTCTTACCTTGCCAGCGATACTCAGCATTCCAGTCCGTCTGACCGTGCCGCCAAATTAACACTCGTGCGTAAGACATTACTTAATCTCGAAGCCTTCTGGTGCTGGAGGAATCTCTAGCACTGGACAGTCTTTCCAGAGCCGCTCTAAGTCGTAGTACTCCCGCTCTTCAATGTGCTGTACGTGCACCACGATGTCTGCGTAGTCCAACAAAATCCAGCGGGCAGACTTTTCACCTTCGCGCCGAATTGGATCAACATCGATCTGGTCCAAGGCTGCCTCGACCGCATCAACCACAGCTTGGACTTGCCGCTCGTTTGCTGCCGAAGCAATCACAAAGATGTCGGTGATGCCGAGTCTGTCACTGACATCAATCAACTTGATGTCAGTTGCGAGCTTCTCCGCAGCTCCCCAAGCAGCTCGATGTGCCCAATGTAGTGCGGTATCTGTAGGTGCCATGATGCTTCCTTCTAAATCAGCGCGTAGTCTCTCACGGATTGACTCGCTCCATCCCCAAAGCTGCCATCTGCTCAATCGCCGCAACCCGCAAAATTGGCTGGTATTGATTCTCTATTAAGCCCAACTCAGTTTTTGCTTGTAGCCAATCAACTTTCTTCTCGGCAGTGAGAAGTTGCTGGAATTCGATCCACTGGATTAGTTTGGCTAAAACCATGGATGACCTCGAGGAGTTTCCAACAGCCGGCAGCACTGACTCCAGGTAAGCGGCATCGATTTCTGCCATAAGGCCATTCCATACTTGTTGAAAGCGCTGAGGTCGAGCTTCACTCGAGGTTGCATATATGGAAGCAGCCGTGCCGTCTAGTCGGATATTTTCAGACTTCGAGACATAGAGCACTGGCTTTTCACCCAGTCTCAACATCACATCTGCATCCGGTTGAACACTCACCCCACCAATTAAATCCACTAGCGCATTAAGACCCACGCGATCGATTACCCAAGTTTCCTCGAACTTCAGTCCATAGGTGTCAGCGAACCATTGTTTTGGACTGTTGAGGTTTAAACCAGAAGCAGCGTCCGCGAGAGAGGTAACTGTTGTCTCGGTAGTGAGCATCAAATCCGGATCTAGTTGCAGCCAAGTCTGGCCCTTTCGCAACACGGCGAAACTATGAACAGCGCGCCCCTCATCGTCCCGAACTTGGAGCAACAAACTGGCTGGTGAATCTGTCACAGCCAGAGTTGTGGGTCGGGAAATCAAACTGCCAACAAAGGCCAGCGTGATTGTTAAAAGCACAAAGCCGACAAT
>JBEAZM010000219.1:0-3769 GCA_041170125.1 Actinomycetota bacterium | reverse complement strand
GGTTGGCCCCAACCATGGTCACTTTCCTAGTGCTTGGCCTTCTTTGGGTTGTAGTTTTTTACGTCGCTGGCAACGAAATTTCGTTCATGCGCAATCTTGGAAACTTGCCAAACGTTGGTATCGGATTTGGCTTGATGTCGATTGGTTTTGCACTTTCCACGCGTTGGAAATAAGTACAAACCCACTCGGTAGAAATAAATAAAAACTTCGAATTACACGCTTGTAATTCATCCCCAGTCTGGGGAAAACCTGTGGATAAACCGCAGGAATTAGGTTTTGGTGGCTCGGCGGTTGATCTAATCAGCCGCCGGGCTATTTATTTTGCATGATGGTTGCAATCGCAAGTCCCGTCAAAAGTCCACCAATATGAGCCGACCAGTCGATTCCTGGAATCACGAATCCAATAACTAGGTTGATTCCGGTCAAAACCAAAATTTGCCGATTATCGAAACGAAATTGTCGAGCAAAAACTATGAATGCTCCCATGAGCCCAAAAATTGCGCCGCTAGCTCCGATTGAGAACGTTAGTGGGTGGTTCACGAAAATCGAGGCGATGCCTCCGCCAATCCCAGCTCCAAAATAGAGCATTGCGAATTTTGCTGTGCCAAGTCTTGGTTCGAGTGCGGTTCCGAGACTATGCAAAATCAGCATGTTAAAAACAATATGCAGGATGCTGCCGTGTACAAATAGTGCAGTAATAAATCTGTAGTACTCACCAAGCGGATTAATAGCAAAACCCGCAAGCCCAAAATTCGTGACTAAGTTAAATCCGGAGAGTTCGCCAAAAACATAAACCCCAACCGCAATCCCAATCAGGTAGCCCGTCAGGGTAGCTCTCGGTGTGCCGATTGTGCGGATGTTTTGGGTGTTGGCACCCGCACAACTCGGACACTGAAATCCAATCGTGTCCGCCACCATGCATTGCGGACAAATCGGGGTTTCACACAACCGGCAAGACAACCCGGTTTTTACTTCCGGGTGTCTTGCACAGGTTGGGAGTTCTTCAATCATGCGTTGATTGTGATGTGGCTAATAACCACGTCTTCAACTGGTCGATCCATCGCACCCACTTTGGTGTTTGCAATCTTGTCAACAACTTCGCGGCTGCCACCGTCTGCAACTTCACCAAAAATTGTGTGCTTGAAGTTGAGCCAATCTGTCTTTGAAACAGTAATAAAGAATTGGCTGCCGTTCGTGCCAGGTCCAGCGTTTGCCATTGCTAGCAAGTATGGTCGATCGAAAGTTTTTTCTGGATGGAACTCATCACCGAATCGATAGCCTGGTCCGCCCATGCCGGTGCCGGTTGGATCGCCACCTTGAATCATGAAGCCAGCAATCACGCGGTGAAAAACTACATCTTTATAGAGCGGGCCTTCGCCAGCTGAACCAGTGTTTGGATTGGTCCATGCCAAGCTGCCATCAGCAAGCCCAACAAAGTTGGCTACAGTTTTTGGAGCGTGGTTGTCGAATAGATCAATATTGATGTCACCGAAGTTGGTGTGAATGGTTGCAGTTGTCACTTTTTTCCTAACGTTAGAGGCGTAATTTTGGTTGATAATGGTTGATGTCGCTAACTCAGGCTGGGGCTAGGCGGGCAATCAAACCCAAGCCGAAAGCAATAGCCCGACCAATGCCGGCCGCAAAAATCACAGTTCCAATCCCAACCGTGCCACCAAGTAAAAATCCGCCCAAGAGCACAAGTGCCTCAAGGGCAAAACTGACTCGACTAACCCGCACCCCAGTGCGGTTATGGAGTGAGGTCATCAAGCCTTGACGTGGACCGGGTCCGAGATTCGTAGTCAGATAAAGTGCCGAACCTAACCCAACCAATAGCACCCCAAATACAGCCAAGGCTGTCTTTGCAACATAGCCAGATGGAGTTCCCACAATTTCGGCGGTGATCTGCAAAACCGCCGCGATTACGACCACATTCATTAATGTTCCAACACCAGGTTTTTCCCGTAACGGTATCCATAAAAGCAAAACTGTGAGACTGACTAAGCCAGTTACCACCCCGAGCCCTAGACCTGTCTGCAGCATGATTCCTTCAGCTAAGACTGTCCAAGGCGAGTTACCAATCGCGGCTGCATAAATCAAGCCTTCGCCGAACCCGAACACGGCGAGGCCGAGAACCAGTACCGCGAAGCTTTTGAAATCCGGACTCCAGCGGCCCTGTGCTTGCCAATGCGCATCTGGAAATGTTTTGTGTCCGCGCAAAATGACATCGGCCCACGATGGTTTTTCTATCGATGTGGATATGGGAGGTAGTGACTCGGGTTTTTCAGACAAATTGACTCAATTCCAAGTTGGGTTGCGAAACTTACCTGAAGAATTTGTGAGTGTAAGAAAAATAGTGAGATTACCTACCTCAAAATCGGGGTTTGCTGGTCTTTAATTAAGCCATGCGTAAACGAACCAATATGCACAAACTTCATTCGTTGTTCCGGCTAGGTACCGGATTGGCATTATTGACAGCAATCGGATGGCAAATTGTTGATCGTGTTGCCAATGATGTTTTTCGCCCGACTGAGTATTTCTCTTACGTGACAATCCAATCCAGTATTTTGGCTGGGGTCATTTTTGTGGTTGGTGCGGTTCGAATGTGGAACTGGCAAAAAGACTCGATGGTCTTTTCAGTTGCACGCTTAAGTGTCACCGGGTTCGCCGTGATCGTGGGCGTTGTTTACAACCTGATGTTGCGGGATGTTGCCCCTAATCCGCTTGATGCGAATTATGAGTGGCCAGTTATCCCAAATGAAATTTTGCATGTGTGGGGACCAATCTTGATTGTGATTGACTGGTTCTGGTCGCGTCGCTTTGTTCGCATGCCCGCAAGCTCGCTTAAGTGGATTTTCGTTTACCCGATTCTATGGATCACTTTCACGGTTGTGCGTGGCTATGTGGATGGATGGTGGCCGTATCCGTTCCTAGATCCAAATGAGCCCGCAGGTGTAGTTGGAATGCTGATTTATCTTGCAGTGATTTTGATTTTCTTCAGCGTGGTTTCAATCGGGTTCTGGCTTACGCGAAGTGACAAGTCGCGCAGGTTTTAGCAGTTGCAAACAACTCGCAAAAACCGCTCAATTTCTCGATAGCTTTCACTTCAAGGTCGCTGTTGTTACGTTTTCTAAATACATTCTCCCTACATTGAAACTGTTCAATGAATTCCTAACCGAACCTAGGGAGAAACAATGTCTGTTACAGACGAACTTTTGATTAACAACAAGGCGTATGCAGAAACCTTCAATGGGCCATTGCCTTTGCCGCCAGCTAAGCAAATTGCGATTGTTGCTTGCATGGATGCTCGCATCGACGTCTACCGAGTGTTGGGCTTGAATGAAGGTGAAGCACACGTCATTCGCAATGCGGGTGGGGTTGTAACTCCGGATGAAATCCGCTCACTTGCTATTAGCCAACGGCTTCTTGGGACTAAAGAAATCATTTTGATTCACCATACTGATTGTGGAATGTTGACCTTTACCGATCAGGATTTCCGCGACGGAATTCGCTCTGAGACTGGAATTCGTCCCGAGTGGCCATCTGAAGCTTTCGAAGATCTTGATACAGATGTTAAGCAATCAATCGCGCGCATCAAAGCTAGCCCATACATTCCACTAAAGGATTCTGTACGTGGTTTTGTTTTTGATGTTGCAACCGGTTTGCTGAACGAAGTGAAATAGTCAGTATCCAGTTTTGGGGCGGTCAATTTTGACCGCCCCAAAACTATTTAAAAATACAATTGCCGCATGACACTAAATCTTGGCGCAAT
>JBEAZM010000218.1:0-9651 GCA_041170125.1 Actinomycetota bacterium | reverse complement strand
GAGGTTAGCGAGATTGGCTGACAATTACTCTCCGAGAAATTGCGTTTTCGCTGTAAGCGAACAATCCTCTTGATTAGGAACCGATTGCGGCTAAATCATCGTCCAAGTCATCGAGGTTGATGATCTTGCCGTTGGAATCCACAACCTGGGCAGCCTTGAGTACAACCTCAATTGCTTTCGCACGACGTACATCGGCAACAGCCATTTGCACGCCACCGCTCTGCACAAGCGCATCAGCGAATTCTTGTGGGCTCATTTGGTAGCGAGGAGCCTGCTGCACCAGCCAAGTGGAAAGCTCAGCTTCAGAAACCTGGAGTTCTTCAACTTCAGCAATCTTGTCGAATATAAATTGGGCTTTCATCGACTTGCGAGCATTGTCCGCAAATTCAGCCTTGTGCTCGTCATCGCCATGACCGTCCTGGAAATGCTGATCAATTTCGGCCTGCAAAGTCGCTTCTGGCAATGGGAAATCAACCGCGTCGGTAAGTGCCCGCTGAACTTGTTCCCGGGCTTTGTAACCCTGCTCAAGTCGGGTCAATCGAGCCAAACGGTTTTCGGTGTCCGCACGCAGTTCGGCTACGGTGTCGAATTCAGACGCCAACTGCGCAAAATCGTCATTTAGTTCTGGCAGTACTCGTTCTCGAACTGCCTTCAGCGTCACAGTCACCTTGATGGTCTTGCCCTCGTGTTCGCCCGCCTCTGGCACGAAATCGAATTCTCGAGTTTCTTCAATCGAAGCTCCACGAACTGCTTCATCGAAGCCTGGCAACATGCCATCGGTACCGAGTTCGTAAGACAGAGCGTTGGCCTTCAAATCTTCAATGACCTCGCCGTCTAATTCGCCGGTGATGTCGATTAATAACAAGTCGCCATCAGCTGCAGCTCGTTCAACTGGGTTGAGCGTTGCAAAACGAGCCCGCAAGGCATCAACCTGCTCGTCAACTTTTTCGGCAGTGACTTCAGCAGCCTCAACCTCAATTTTCAGGGAGTCGTACGCTGGCAAATCAAATTCTGGGCGAACTTCAACTTCTGCGGTGAACTTAACATCTTCACCTTCGTTGAGTTCAGTAACATCAATGTTTGGTTGGGCAACTGGCTTCAAATCGTTCTCACGGATGGCCTTGTCATAGGCCGCCGGAATTGCCTGGTTTAGAGCCTCTTCCAAAACCGCACCGCGGCCGAAGCGTTGGTCAATGATCGAAGACGGAACTTTGCCTTTGCGGAAACCTGGAATGTTTACTTGCTTGGCAATTCGCGTGTAAGCCTGCTGAATTTCACCCTCAAGTTCCGAAAATGGAACTGAGACAGTTAGTTTTACAGCCGTTGCCGAAACTTTTTCAACTTCGATGTTCATGAGAACCCTTTCGCGGTTTCCTTTTTAAGAAAGCCACCGCCGAGATCGACGGTGGCTTCCTGTCATTGGTCGGGGCGGGGAGACTCGAACTCCCGATCTCCTGCACCCAAAGCAGGCGCGCTAGCCACTACGCTACGCCCCGCAGTGACGGGCGAAATGTACACCATGGCATACTTGCCCTCATACGCGGGTGTAGCTCAATGGTTAGAGTTCCAGCCTTCCAAGCTGGCTGTGCGGGTTCGATTCCCGTCACCCGCTCCAAATTTGAAACCCTCGGGATGTTCCCCGGGGGTTTTTGAATATGAGCGAGTTAAATTGCCTCATTCATTTCGAAGGAGCTCAGGTGTTTCGCAAAAAAGTTAGCACACCTGCTGCCCCACCTTTAAGTGAAATTGAACAATTTCGTGTGTCGCAGGATGTCTACGGAACATTCAACACTCTTTTAAATTGGCTGAAAAAACCAATCACCGCGGAAAACAGAAATTGGCTTTTTAGCGAGTTAATGCAGACCTACCCGAGCCCTACTGCAGATTTGAATAATGAACTACATACGCTGATGGGTTTGTATCTGCTCGGCACAGATGCCCCAGAAGCCGCTTTGAAAGAATTCAAGAAAGTCGAATTCGAATTCTTACGGGATCACGCTGCGGTCGACTTTTTGAAGTGCCTTGATCGGAATAATCTAAGAACCGGAATGCACAAGACGATTCGGTTATTCGCCGAATCTAAATCAGATGTTGAAATCGCCATAGTTGATTACGCTAAAAGTGATTTTTCGAATCAATCAATCGAAGACGCGATTTCAGCTAAATGTTTTTCCATTCCCGCCGCCCAACAATTACAAGAATTCATTGCCGCTAGAAAAATAGCTGTTGAAAAAAACGAAATCCTTTTGATTTCAAACATGCATCCAGCCGAAAATAGTCACGAAAATTTTGATAGCTGGTTGCAAATTAAAGGACTTTCGGACGCACTAACTGGGCTACGCATCCCCCACAAACTCATTCCCCAAAATCATGTCCCTGTTTCAGCCACAAATCCAAAAATTTCAATCATTTCTGGCAATCTCACTCGAGAGTCTTTTGAGGTCGGAGAAAATCTGAAACTCTTGTTCGTTGGCGTACGAATCCTGGATGAGAAAGTTCTTAACGCTCGAAATCTCTCAACACTGCAAAAAGCAGCACCGGTCATTGCTTTAGACACAGCCACTAGTCAGCTCCTAAGTTTTTATGAAGTTCCTAATTTCATTATGTCCAGTTTCACAAGCCACGTCTCCATCAAGGTTTCAAAAAAGCCAAACGGAACAGCCTGGTTTGACATTGATCAATGGGCAGGCGTTCAAATCTCCAACTACAAATCAAAGACTTCTATCAACCCTGACGACTATCAAAAACTCAACTCAAAATCGATAATCAAGCTTTTGGCCGAGGTATTAGGCCACCAAACAATCCGAACTTCAAGCTTGGCGCTTGCAACCTTGGCTGCGAGTAAGGGACGCGTGGTTGAGTACAAAGCACGTGCAAAATATCGAGCCGCCAGCAACTGGCCGCTTAATTTAGAAAGCGAAAAACTTAAACAAACTAGATGGCTAAAACTCCTCAAACAAAATGTATCCACGGCTAATTTCCAAAGCCTTGTGACGGAAGAGTTTGCAACTGAAATCGAAAGCACTCGCTCGGAGTTTTATGCCGAGTCGATACTTCCACCCTCGAGCATTCAAACAACCAACATCGAGTTGTTAAGAACTCAGCGAATTTCCTTGAAGCAAACTGAAGAAAGTTCGCGTCACTTACACATTGCATTTGGCTTTGATCAAAATCTAATTCCCTACTTTGAACCTGTGCTGAAGCAGTTGAGTGAGTACGGTTCTTTTACAGCTGACATTTATTTGCTCGCTCGAGGCTTTGGTTTCAACGACATCAAGGCGATGGTGCAGCGCCATCCAAAATTCAATCTGCACTTTTTTAATTTTGACGATATTGACTACGGCGACAAGATAAACACGCTTGAGCACATCACCGTCTCGACCATGGATCGACTTTTGCTCCCAGAACTGCTTCCCGAGGTAAACCAGTTGGTGTATCTAGATACAGATCTCGCAGTACAGGCAGACATTTGGGAAATCGGCGGACTCAATCTCGGAGACCACGCAATAGCCGCCCGATTAATAACGACCGATGTTTGGGGTAGCGGTTGGAAAACATTCCAAAAAGCTGCTGGGCGGATTGATTCAGCCCATGCAGCTGAAATCCGGCAAACCTTGCTGCGCAAACATCGATTGCTACAAACTAAATTCATCAATGCGGGCGTTCTGGTGCTAAATCTCGCGTTGATGCGAGCCGAGAACTTCACTGTCACATATTTAGGTTTGATAGAACAAGCCCGACTAAATGATCAAGACGTTTTAAGTATTTACGCCCAAGGTCGAGTAATCGAACTGGGTACAGAATGGAACTACACACCGGCACAGGTTGAGATTCTAGATCCAAAAATTGTTCACTGGGCTGGACCAAAAAAGCCATGGAAGCCAGACTTTGTTTGGCACCAAAATATTTTTAACAAGTACTTTGAAAACTAATCCACTCTGTGGGCAAATGCCTCTGCTGCAGCAATCTGCTCGGCTTTTGGTCGCACCCCGGTATACATTTCAAACTGTTCTACCGCTTGTAAAGTCATAACTTCCCGACCACTGATTAGGTGCTTGCCAAGTTCGCGGGCGCGAGTCAAGAGTGGTGTCTGCACGGGCATTGCAACAACATCAAAAATGACGTCAAACTGTTCAATCTCGGAATCTGTCAGCGGGGAATCTTTTTCGTGTAAACCCGCCATACCAACCGGTGTAGCGTTGACGAAAACATTGCCGCCCACTGTGCTGTCAGCAAATTTAGTTTTGAATTGTTGGGCTAGATTTTTTCCAGCACTCAAATTTCGACTGACTACCGTGACTTCATGTCCCAAATCCACAGCTGCAGCAACCACTGCTTTTGCCATGCCTCCACTGCCAAAAACAGTGACACGGCTTGGATGTAACAGACGCTTTTGCAGCAAGATTCGGACCGCAATAAAGTCTGTGTTACTCCCGACTAAATAACCGTCCGTGTTGACTACAGTGTTTACGGCTCCAATTACAGCCGCAGTTGCATCAACTTCATCTAGTAGCGGAATGACTTCCATTTTGTATGGCATTGAGATTGCAGCACCTCGAATTGGCAGCCCACGGACACCAGAGATAGCTGCAGCCAAATTTGTTGGCGCAAAAGCCTTGTAGACGAAATTTAAACCCAAATTTTCGTACAAGTGGTTGTGAAATCGAGTACCAACATTGCTCGGTCGAGCTGACAGTGAGACACAGAGTTGTGTATCGCGATTTAGCCGTAGCATTCTCGAACTTTATTGTTCGTAATCGGCGATTTGCGCAATCCGGCGATTGTGCCTTTCAGCGTCGGAATAAGGCGTGTTGATGAAAGCTTCCACAATCGCAAAAGCGGTTGCTTCATCATGCATCCGAGCTCCCACCGAAACTACGTTCGCGTTGTTGTGCTCACGAGCGAGTTTTGCGATCTCCTCATTCCACGCCAGTGCCGCTCGTACTCCTGCCACTTTGTTTGCAGCAATCTGTTCGCCGTTACCCGAACCACCAATCACTACGCCGAGGGAACCGGGCTCAGCAACCACAGCCTCAGCCGCAGAAATACAAAATGCTGGGTAGTCGTCCTCGGCGTCATACTCAAATGCACCGTGGTCCACCACATCATGGCCCAGGGATCGGAGATGAGCTGCCAAGGAGTTCTTAAATTCATAACCTGCATGGTCGGTTCCAAGATGAATGCGCATGGCCGAATTTTGTCAGACACAGACTACCTCGCCATCACCCACGCCATGTATTTCTGTGACAATGCGCCTATTAATCTGAAAAATGTGAAAGGAGCCCCCGTGGCTACCGATAACTTAACCCGGGCCGAATGCGCCGAGCGGGCCGCAATCGTTAGCGTCGAACACTATGACGTCGAGCTTGATTTAACTGCAGTTCGGGATTCTGAGACTTTCCGCTCAACCACAACCGTTCATTTCAATGCCACGCCAGGCTCCTCCACTTGGATTGACCTGATGGCTCCAGAAATTCTGAGTGTCACTTTGAATGAAGTGCTCGTTACTGACTATCAGTTTGATGGCAATCGTCTACAGCTGAATAACCTGACCGCAGAAAACCGACTCGTCGTGGTAGCAAATTGCGCCTACTCGATCACTGGCGAGGGTCTGCACAAGTTCGTCGATCCTGCCGACAATGAAATTTACTTATACTCGCAATTTGAGATTGCGGACGCTCGCCGAGTATTTGCCTGTTTTGACCAACCAGATTTGAAAGCTACATATCAATTCACCGTTGATGCGCCAGCTAATTGGAAAGTTTTCAGCAACACTTTTGCTGAAAAACTTGAACTAGGCGACAACATCCGGCACGTGTTTGCCACCACCAAGCGCATGTCCACTTACATCACAGCGATTGTTGCAGGTGACTACTACGGGGTGACTGATTGGTATGCCGGCGAACACGGAACCTACCCGTTAGGTCTCTACTGCCGAAAGTCAATGTCTGAGTACCTCGACGTTGAAGACTTTATGTTGATTACGAAACAGGGCTTTGAATTTTTCGAAAAAGCTTTTGGTGTTCCTTACGCTTTTGAAAAGTACGACCAAATCATCGTTCCAGAATTCAACGCTGGCGCAATGGAAAATGCTGGTTGTATAACTTTCTATGAAGGTGTGATTTACCGCGGGCGTGCAACCGACCACGAACGCGAATTCCGCTCAAACACGATTCTGCATGAAATGGCACACATGTGGTTTGGCAATCTCGTCACGATGAAGTGGTGGGATGACTTGTGGCTGAACGAGTCGTTTGCCGAGTGGGCGTCCTACTATGCAAACAATGCTGCAACCCGATTTAACCAGGCTTGGTCTTCATTTATGGTTGATCGAAAACTTTGGGCCTACCGCGAGGACCAAATGTCGGGCACTCACCCAATCGCAACCGACATGATTGATCTTGACACAGTTGAAGTCAATTTCGATGGCATCACGTACGCCAAGGGCGCTTCGACGCTGCGGCAGCTGGTTGCATTTGTTGGCGAGACCGACTTCCTGAAAGGCGTTCACAACTACTTTGTCGAGAACGCATGGGGCAATACTGAACTAGGCGATTTGCTTCGGCACCTCGAAGCTGCAAGCGGCCGCGACTTATCCAAGTTCACTGATTCCTGGTTGAAAACCGCTGGCGTCAACCTGCTTCGGCCCGAGATTGAATTAAATGCTGATGGCACCTACAAGTCAGTGGTCGTGATTCAAGAACCAGCTGCTGAACCTGCTGGACTTCCAGCTGAGCTTCGCAATCACCGGATGGCGATTGGTTTGTACAACCACCAGAACGGTCAGCTCGTTCGCACTAGCCGCCTAGAGGTGGACATCACTGGAGCAAGCACGCCAATCGCTGAACTAGCTGGAGTAGCTCAACCCGATTTATTGCTTTTAAACGATGACGATCTCACCTTCGCAAAGATTCGAATGGATGAACGGTCTCTGAAAACTGCAATCGAATCACTCAGTGACATTCCGAGCTCGCTCCCCCGCGCTCTCATCTTGAGTGCAACTTGGGATATGACGCGCGATGGTCAAATGTCGACGAGTGCGTTCATTGATTTGGTTGCTCGAGCCATAGCCAAGGAACAGTTCATTCCTGTGGTCCAACGGATAATGATGCAGGTACGAACCGCTGCGGCTCTTTACTCTCACCCAAACAACCGTGAAGCCAACCTAGTGAAACTTGCTGATGCATTCTTAAACTGGGTGAAGACTTTTGAACCCGGTAGTGATGTGCAATTTGCGGCTGCTAAGAATTTCGTAGCGGTTGCCAGAACTGAATCGCAGCTTGCAATTGTGAAAGGTCTGCTCGATGGGACCGTGGAGATTCCAGGCATCAAGATTGATGAGGATTTCCGCTGGATGCTAATCAACCGACTGGCAGTGATTGGTGAAATCACGATTGCCGAGATTGAAGCTGAAGCGGCTGCGGATGTGACAGCAGCGGGTGCACGTAATGCAGCTGCAGCGAAAGCAGCGCTGCCAGATATCGCAGCAAAACGTGCCACTTGGGAACGCATGTTGAACGACACTGAGCTTTCCAACGAAATTCTAGGTTCGATGGTGGCTGGTTTCATGCCACTCGACCAAGCTGAATTGGCGAGCGAATTCGTTGAGCCTTACTTTGCAATGTTGGCTGAAGTCTGGGCTACACGCTCGAATGAGATCGCCCAAACTCTCACAAACGGACTATTTCCAGCCCTTCAGATAAACCCAGCAATGGTTGATCGGGTAAACGATTTCTTGGCGAAGGCCGATATTCCGTTTGGCTGCCGACGTTTGGTTGGCGAGGGTCGAGATGGGTTGGTGCGCGCTCTTCGAGCACAAGCAGCAGATCTGTAGAAGCACATAAAAATGTGGGCCGAGATTTTTCTCGGCCCACATTTTTATGTGAATAGTTAACGCTGTTACTTGACGATTTCCACTTCGTTTGCCTTCGCAGATTTGCGCCAGCCACTCAGTGCCCATAGAAAAGTTACGACACCAATGATCGCTGCTGGAGCAGCAATGAACCACATGAAGGTTTCAAGAACACTCATTCCAGGTCCAGCTTCTTCACCGGCATCTGGAATATTTGCTGCAAAAGCAGAAACTGGCATGAGCGAAAGAGTTGCTGTCAGTGCTAAAGATTTAAGAAGTTTC
This sequence comes from Actinomycetota bacterium, assembly GCA_041170125.1. Taxonomy (GTDB): domain Bacteria; phylum Actinomycetota; class Actinomycetes; order S36-B12; family UBA5976; genus JAFMIT01. The sequence continues at coordinate 1,517 of JBEAZM010000218.1, read as the reverse complement.
GACATAACTCAAGCCTACCTTTTCTAGTTAGTTTCGGTCACTGCAGCAATCAGACGACCAGCTCGTTCCCTGATTTCTGGATTATTTTCAAAATCCTCGATCAACAAAGGAGTGCCATCAGCATGACATGTTGGGATACGCCAGTTTGGGTATTCCTGATCTGTACCTGGTTGGTTTTGGGCGCGCATATCACCAACTAAATCTGGCAGCGCAACAGCCAATAACTTGCAAGGCGTGTGGGCAATGATTCGGTGCAAACCCTCAACTTTTTCTTGCACGGTTGGGCTAGCCGGATTAGTTGCTTGCATCCAACCACGTTGATTCAGCAGCTCATCCCAACCCGCCATCTCGCGGGCATGCGCATCCCATTCTCGCTCAACTGGCCCAGCAAGTAGCCCAAGGTCATGGCGCATTCGAATGTGTTCGCCATCTAAAAATCCCGCACTTGGCGGAATGTCGTGGACTGTAACGGTGGCCAGGCATAGCTCCCGCCAATTTTCTGGAGCGACGGGGCCACGGCTATCACGCTCGAAGAACAAAATCGAAGTACCGGCTATCCCGCGATCTTTTAAGTAGTCCTGAATCCACGGTTCTACCGTTCCAAGATCTTCCCCGACCACAAAAGCACCAACCCGCTGTGCTTCTAAAGCCAGAATGCCCACCAAAGCATCGTGGTCATACTTAACAAATGTGCCATGAGCGGCTCCAAGACCAGTCGGAATCCACCATAAGCGGAACAAACCAAGCGCGTGATCCACTCGGATGCCTCCAGAGTGCCGCAAAATGGTGCGCAACATATCCCGATACGGCAGATATGCATTTTCAACCAAAGCATCCGGCCGCCATGGTGGTTGAGACCAGTCCTGACCCATCTGGTTGAACATGTCTGGTGGAGCTCCAACCGAGACATTGTGGGCTAACACATCTTGCAGCGCCCAAGCATCAGCGCCTTCGGGGTGCACCCCAACCGCAAGGTCATGCACGATTCCAGCTGCCATACCTGCTGCTTTGGCTGCCGCTTGTGCGGTTGCAAATTGTTCGTCTAGTAGCCATTGAAGTTTGGCGTAAAAATCGATTCGAGTGGCGTTTGCTTCGACAAAGGCCGGAATGCCAGCGCCGTCTGGACGGCGCAAGTCGGCAGCCCAATCACCGTTTGAGATTCCATACAACTCAGCCAAAACACACCAGGTTGCAAAACGCGTCAAACCCTCGCCCTCGGCTGCCGTGTAACTATCGAAAGCTGCCTGCCGGTCGGCTGTCAATGGTTCACTCAACAAAAGTTCAAGTGCTGATTTCTTCGCAGACCAAACAAGATCGCGGTCCAAAAGTTCAGCGGTCTTGTTCATGGGCTGGCATTTGGCCGCGAGTCCTGCAATCTCAGTTGCTTTTTTAACATCTGCATTCACGAACTCGGGCAGAGATTCAATGTTTAGATAAATTGGATTGAAATACCGTCTGGTTGCGGGAAGGTAAGGCGATGGTGCCATTGGCGGTGCCACCTCGGCCGCATGCATGGG
>JBEAZM010000217.1:0-5190 GCA_041170125.1 Actinomycetota bacterium | reverse complement strand
CGGGCAAGTGGTTCATTGCCCAAGATGATGTTTTCGGTAACTGTCATGACTGGAACTAATTGAAAGTGCTGATGCACCATTCCAATGCCGCGCCGAATTGCATCACTTGGATCGGTGATTGGCGTGGCATCACCTTTCACAACAATCGTTCCAGAGTCAGGTGAAATCAATCCGAAGATTTGCTTCACTAACGTACTTTTCCCGGCACCGTTTTCACCAAGCAACGCAACAATCTCGCCTGGTTTTACATGCAGTGAAATATCTTTGTTGGCCTGTACTTTGCCAAACGCTTTTGAGACTCCATTTACTTCGAGCAGAGCTTGCATGACTATGCGTTTCCTTTCGAATACGGAGCGCCGACCGCCGCTGGAGGTCGAACTCGACCAGCCGCAAAAGCCAGCACTAAGAGTGTCAAAGTGGAAGGCAAGATGTTGATGAACTGCTGTGGGATGTCAACAACCTTGTCTGCCTGCAACTGCGATGCGAGCGCTGTAGCAAAACCGAAGAACAGAGCAGCTGCCAGTGCACGCATTGGGTACCACGCACCGAAAATCAGAATTGCTAGAGCGGTGAAACCTCGACCACCAGTGAAGCCACGTTCAAAAGTACCGGCTGCTTCGAGTGCCAAGTAAGCACCTGCAGTGCCAGCCAGTAAACCAGCTAGTGACACGTTTGCAATTCGCAGTTTGATGACATCAACACCGGCTGTGTCTGCAGCTTGGGGATACTCACCCGATGCGCGCGTGCGCAGACCCCAGCGGCTGCGGAACAACATGAAATTAAGTGTCAACACAATCACGATTGTGGCAAGACCAAAAAATCCACGGTTAAAGAAAACTGGTCCAATCAAAGGAATGTCACTCAACAACGGAACTGCAAACCGCGGCATCTGCTGGGTCAAGATTTGACCAGGCACGTAGAAGAACGAGGTGATACCAGCTGCAACTATGTTGATAACCACACCAGCAATGATCTGATCCATCTGCCACTTCACAGCTACGAAAGCCAAGAAGTAGCCCATGGCAAGACCCGTCAAAACGCCGGCAAACATCCCAGCGATGAGCGAACCCGTAAACGCTGCCACGAAGAATCCGGTGAATGCGCTGGTCAGCATTTGACCTTCAATACCGATGTTCACGACACCTGAGCGCTCACCGATTAATCCGGTTAGTGCTGCAAGCACCAATGGGATTGAGAATCGCCAGGCGAACTCGAGCATTGTGGTTGAGCGAACGCCATCGATGAAGTAGAAGGTGTAAGCCGCAACTAAAACAATCAAAGAGTAAATAGTGCCTTTGCGATGTGCGTTGAAGAAATCTAATACAGCGTTCATCTTAGGAACCCCAACCACTAGTTACGTTGTCATTCTTAATGGCACGATCGCGGAAGATAGCTTTCGCAATAATTGGTAGCGAAACCAATAGCAAAGTGATTGCTAACAACAAGTCCACAACCTCTGGTTCAATCCCAGTGTCGAACTGCAAAGTGGCTGCACCCGAGCGCAATATCGCTACAAGCATGGCAGCCGGAATGGTTCCCCATGGATTACCCCGTGCAAGCAATGCAATCGTGATGCCATCAAAACCAATGCCGTCGTTGAAACCACTTTCATAGCGATGCACAACACCGAGAGTTTCGATTGCACCGCCAATACCTGCAAGCGCACCGGAGAAAATCATGCTCAACACAACAGTGTGCTTGAGCTTTATGCCAGCGTAAATCGCAGCAAACTTATTCTTGCCAACCGTGGTGAAGCGGAAACCTAAAGTGGTGCGAGTCAGCATCCACGCAATGATTGCAGCCGATACCAAAGCTAAAAAGAAACCCGAGGGCAAGAAGCCAAAGAGTGGCAACTTGGCTTGATCAGCAATCGCAGGCGTACGAGAAAGTACTTGGCCTGGTTCCTGCAGCGGATAGGAAATCAAGTATTCAATAATGCCGAGCGCAATCGTGTTGAGCATGATTGTGGAAATAACTTCATGCACACCACGGTAGGCCTTCAGCAAACCTGCGATTGAGCCCCACATGGCACCTGCGAGTGCACCAAACAAAATCGCTACCGGTACCAGCAAGAAGCCAGGCAAACTTGTAAACGTAAAACCTGCCCAAGCTGAGGCGAGCGCTCCAGTTAATAACTGACCCTGCGCACCGATATTAAAAAGCCCAACCCGAAAAGCCACAGCGACAGCTAAGCCAGTAAGAATCAGTGGCGTGGCTTTTTCGAAAGTTCGTTCTAGGCCTGCTGGTGAAAACAGTGCTGAACGGAAAAGAGACTGGTAAGCAGTCATGGGGCTAACGCCCTGCAAACTTATAAGAATTGCCCCGATTGAAAACGCAATCACGAGTGCAATCACGGGTACAACGATGGACTGGTAGCGGACTACCTGATCCCAAACCTTACGGCCGATTGAAGAACTATCTACTTCGGCTTCATTGACGCTAGACATTTTTCTCCCTAAGCATTGAGAGCGGAGCGCCTTCCGACGCCCCGCTCCCAATTTAGAACATCACTTAACCGAGTGAAACTCCGGTCTGGATGCTGCCGTCTTTTAGACCAGCAACAATAGCTGCAACTTCGTCCTGAACAGCCTGATCGATTACCGACGCGAAGTCATGGTAATCAGCCAAACCGGTCTGACCGAAGAAGTTGCCGCCTTCGATGCTGCCATCGTTAGCTGCTTTGATGAGGTCGGTTACACCCAAGGTGATGAGCTTCATTGCTGAAGTCACCAAGCATGGCTGTGCTTCTGGCACGGTGTTCCACTGATCAGCGTCAACGCCGATGCAGAAGATAGAAGTGCCGGCACCCTCAGCCTTGGCGATTTCGCGCAATGCACCGTTACCGGTGTTGCCACCGGCGCCGAAGATTACGTCGATGCCCTGGCCGAGCTGCTTGGAAGCTTCGTTAGCGCCCCACTCTGGGTCGTTGAAGCCGTCGCCCTCAAATGGATGGTAAACGGTGGTTACTTCAACAGCTGGGTTAGCTGCCTTAGCGCCAGCTTCGAAGCCCAATGCGAACTTCTGTACTGGTGGAATTTCTAGACCCAAAACCTGACCGAGCTTGCCGGTGGTGGAGATCTTCGCTGCCAAGAAGCCTGCTGCGTAGCCAGCCTGATCTTCTGGGAAAACCAAACCGGTGAGGTTTGGAACGGTGCCAGCTGATTGATCCTGGTCAACACCAATGAAGACGATGTCTGGGTTGGCGTTGGCTGCTTCAACGGTTGCTTCAGCCATCAAGAAGCCGACGGTGACGATGACGTCATAGTCGCGATCGATGAACTGCTGCATGTTGGATGCGTAGTCTTTTGAGTCAACGGTTTCGATGTACTTTGCGAAGCCACCGAGTTCGTCAGCAGCTGCTACAGCACCTTCCCAAGCGGACTGGTTGAAGGACTTGTCATCAACCTTGCCGGTGTCGGTGACCAAGCCGATGCAGAGGTTTTCAGCTGCTGCACAGTTTGAGTCGGTTGGGGCTGGTGCGCTAGAAGACGCGGATGGGTCGCTTGAACATGCTGCCAATGCCAAAGTGGCTACGGCGGCAAGTGCTGCTAATCGCTTTGCGATCATTAGAGAAATGCTCCTCTCGACACCCCTTGTGAGGGTGTTACTGAATGGTGAGGTCGCTACGTTTGGGGTTAGCCATTCGAAATCGACGTTAAGTCTTTGCGACTTTGCGAACGGTACATCAGATTTCTTTTGAAAATAAGTTCGGGGCGGCGAAAAGCAAAAGGTTTTGCAGGGTTGTAACAATTGAAGTTACGAATCAAAAGTTTTTATCGTTTTTCTCGCAAAAAAGCCCAGAAGTCTCAACCACAAGTAGAGACTGCTGGGCTTCGCTTGCACATTTATGCAGTTATGCGTTTACGCACTAATGGACGCGGTGACACCGAGTTGGTAGAGATCGTCATTGCTGAATTTAACAACTCAATCGCTCCAGCGAATCGAGATTCATCATCGGCGAGTAATTCGAAAATTACATCGCCGGCTTCAACTTTGTCACCCTCTTTGTGGAACCAGCGAACGCCGGCACCGGGGCTTAACACATCGTCTTTGTGGGCACGTCCAGCACCAAGCCGCCAAGCCGCCACCCCAACGGGATACGCATCAAGTTTTTCGACGTAGCCTGAGTTTTCAGCTTTGATTTCACGCCGATACTTGGCGACCGGCAAAGGCGCATCTGGATCTCCCGCTTGGGCTTGGACCATTTCCCGCCAAACCTGCAACGCCCTACCCGAGTCCAGTGCAACTTCAGGATTGTGCTCTGGCAAGTTTGGATCGAGTCCAGCCAACTGCAGCATTTCTCGCGCCAAAATCAGAGTGAGTTCGCGGACGTCAGCTGGTCCACCACCTTCGAGCACTTCGATTGCTTCAGCAACTTCAATCGCATTGCCAGCAGTGAACCCAAGTGGTGTGTCCATTTCAGTCAGCAACGCCACTGTTTTCACGCCGTTGCGGTTGCCAATACCAACCATAGTTTCGGCAAGTTCGGTCGCGCGCTCCATTGTGGTCATAAACGCACCAGCACCAACCTTCACATCTAGCACTAATGCAGATGTTCCTTCCGAAAGTTTTTTGCTCATGATGCTGGATGAAATCAGCGGAATGCTCTCAACAGTTCCAACAACATCGCGGAGTGCATAGATTTTTTTGTCAGCCGGAGCTAGGTCAGCGCCTGCAGCGCAAATCACAACCCCAATGGCTGCCAGCTGGTCAAACATTTGTTGGTTCGTAAGTTTCAAATCCCATCCAGCGATGGTTTCCATTTTGTCGAGCGTGCCGCCAAAGTAGCCGAGGCCACGACCTGACAACTGCGGAACAGCAGCACCACAAGCAGCGACTAGCGGGCAGAGTGGCAACGAGATTTTGTCACCAACACCGCCGGTTGAGTGTTTATCGACAGTCGGCCTTTCTAGAGCACTTAAATCTATTGGCGAACCGGTATCAATCATGGCCTGAGTCCATGTCGCCAATTCCCGACCCGTCATGCCGTTGAGGAATATCGCCATCAAGAGTGAAGACATCTGTTCATCTGGCACGGTGCCATCGGTGTAGGAGTTGATGATCCATTTGATTTGATCATCTGTTAATTCTTTTGAATCTCGTTTTGCAACGATGATGTCAATTGCGTGCATTTCGACTCCTTTGTCGTTGAAAGCCTATTCCCTACCAGCCAGGGTGTGAATTCCATCC
>JBEAZM010000216.1:0-3318 GCA_041170125.1 Actinomycetota bacterium | reverse complement strand
CTTGACGGTGCCGATATGTATGGCGCAAACGTCGATCCAGTGAACGTTCGGTTGAAGGTAGGCATGGTTTTCCAGAAGCCAAATCCATTCCCATCGATGTCAATTGGCGAAAACGTTGTTTCAGGGTTGCGCTTAGCTAATCGCAAATCTTCCGTTAAAGATGAACTAATGGAAGACGCACTCATAAAAGCTGGCCTTTGGAATGAAGTTAAAGATCGCCTAAAAGCATCTGCTGGTTCGCTTTCTGGCGGTCAGCAGCAGCGGCTTTGCATTGCGCGCTCACTCGTGTTGAACCCAGAAGTTCTGTTGATGGATGAACCATGTTCCGCGTTGGATCCAGGTTCAACCCGCCGTATTGAGGAAACGATTGCTGAACTCAGCCGGGACGTCACGGTTGTAATCGTTACTCATAACATGCAGCAAGCCTTACGGGTGAGTGATTACTGCGCATTCTTCTTGTCCGAAGATGGACGACCAGGTGAAGTGGTTGAGCATGGCGAAACCGTTGAGCTATTCCACAATCCAAAAGATGCTCGTACCGATGATTACGTTCACGGACGGTTCGGATAAGTCACCAAAAGTTCACCTAGAACAAACCTCTGCGAAAGATTCTCGCAGAGGTTTGTTTGTTTTTAACCTTTAACTTTCAACACATGTTGCGGTTGTTGGATCCGGCAAGGCGATCCGCTGCAACACCGAAAGGAAAAGGCATGAAGTCTCGCCTCACCGCCGCAATTGCAGCTCTTGGAATCATCGTCTCTGCTGCAATCGCTGCTCCTGCTTTTGCCGACACCGCTTTGACTGGTGCTGGTTCTTCATACGCAAACAAGTTCATGGTTGGTTGTGACGCTAAGACGACCGACTTCACCATCAACTACGCATCTGTTGGTTCTGGCTCTGGCCGTTCACAGTTTGCTGCTGGCACCGTCGAATTTGGCGCGTCTGATGCAGCGAATGCAGTAACTCTTTCTGGTTCACGCGCTGGTGGCAAATACACCTACATCCCAGTTGTCGGTGGCCCAATCGCAGTTCTTTACAACCTCAAGCCAGCTGGAATCAAGAACGGCCAGCTTCGTTTGACCCCAGAAGTTGTTGCTCGGATTTTCAAGGGTGAAATCACCAAGTGGAACGCAACCCCAATCAAGTCACTTCAGACCAAGGCAATCAAAGCTAAGTTGCCTAACCAGCCAATTCAGGTCGCTTACCGCGCCACCTCTTCTGGCACTTCTGAAAACTTCACCAACTACTTGAACCAGACTGCTAGCTCAGTATGGACCTTCGCCAAGAACGGTCTCATTTACGGCGATGGTTCTGCAGCTGCACCAGCAGGTGCAATTGGTGCAGCAAACGCACAGGACTTGACCGCACAGGTCAAGAGCACTGCTTACCGCATTGGTTATGCAGATCTCTCTGACGCTGTTACATCAACCGGCAAGTCAGTTGTGGCCGTGGCTCAAGTTCGTAACGCAAACGGTGAATGGGTTCTCCCATCCTCCGAAGCTGCTTCGAAGTTCCTTTCAACCTTCTACACCTCGGCATTCAACGCCAAGACTGGTGCAGTTACTTTGAACTTCAACAAGAAGGTAAAGGGTGGCTACAACATGTCACTTCTCACCTACTTGATGGCTGACAAGGGTTCAGGCTCAGCAGCTGCTGCAAAGACTGAGCTTTGGGCAAAGTACTTGCTCAATGTTTGCGGTCCAAAGCACGCCAAGTCACTTGGTTACTCCCCAATCTCGGGTAACTTGAAGACTGCAGCGCTCGCGTTGGCTTCTAACATCACTGAATAATTCAATTAAGCAAAACTGGCCCAGCGGAATCCCGTTGGGCCAGTTTTTTGTTGGACTTTTTGGGCTTTCTGAGGCTCCGACTAAACTTCGCTCGCAAACGCGGGAATAGCGCTTGCAGCACGAGAAAGGCGCAGAAATGCCTGCGATTGTTTTAGTTGGTGCGCAATGGGGCGACGAAGGTAAAGGCAAAGCCACAGATCTACTTGGCAGCCGAGTTCATTACGTAGTTCGCTACCAGGGTGGCAACAATGCCGGTCACACGGTTGTGATTGGTGATAAAAAATTCGCATTGCATCTGCTGCCCTCTGGCATCCTCAGCCCTGACGTAGTGCCAGTGATTGGCAATGGGGTTGTAGTCGATCCCGCTGTGCTGCTCAAAGAAATGGATGGCTTAGAAGCTCAAGGTGTTAACACCTCGAAGCTCGTCATCTCTGCAAATGCCCATCTCATCACGCCTTATCACGTGACACTCGACAAGGTCACTGAACGCTTTTTGGGTAAGTCAAAAATCGGTACCACTGGTCGCGGTATTGGCCCAACATATGCGGACAAAGTTGCACGGGTTGGCATTCGAGTTCAGGACTTGTTTGATGAGAAAATTCTGCGCGCCAAAGTTGAAGGCGCACTCATCAACAAAAATGAAGTGCTCGTAAAAGTATTTAACCGGCGCGCGATCGAAGCTGATGCAATCGTCACTGAGCTCTTGAGCTACGCCGAACGCTTACGCCCACATGTCGCTGACACCACTCTGCTTTTGAACAATGCGCTTGACCGTGGCGATGTGGTTTTACTTGAAGGCGGCCAGGGAACTCTTCTCGATGTCGACCATGGCACTTACCCATATGTGACTTCGTCGAACCCAACTGCAGGTGGCGCTAGCACTGGTTCTGGTATCGGCCCCACACGCATCACCCGCTCAATCGGCATCCTCAAGGCTTACACCACACGGGTTGGCTCCGGCCCATTCCCAACTGAGTTGTTCGATGAAGATGGTGAAGCTCTTCGCCGCATCGGTGGCGAGGTCGGTGTAACTACTGGACGTAACCGTCGTTGTGGTTGGTTCGACGCTGTGATTGCGCGATATGCCACCCGTGTGAACGGTCTGACCGATATCTTCTTAACGAAGCTAGATGTGCTCTCTGACTGGGATGAAATTCCAGTATGTGTGGCATACGAAATTGATGGTGTGAGAGTTGAAGAGCTGCCAGCTTCACAGACTGATTTCCATCACGCAAAACCAATCTACGAAATGTTGCCAGGTTGGAAGAGCGACATCAGCGGCGCTCGCACTTTTGAAGACTTGCCAAAAAATGCGCAGGATTACGTGCGGTACTTAGAGAAGATCTCGAACTGCCGCATCAGCGCGATTGGAGTTGGCCAAGATCGCAACGCCACAATCTCGCTGCACGATTTGATTAACTAATCACAAACTAATCACGAGGTGCGCAGCGCATGAGTTTCGAGCCGATTGCGGACAGCCGACCGAATGACTCGGCTTGGCCAGAGGCAGTTTGGCCACCCGCAGAGG
>JBEAZM010000215.1:0-3017 GCA_041170125.1 Actinomycetota bacterium | reverse complement strand
ACTTCCGCTGGAAAGCTTTACAAAATCTCTGAAAATGGAACTAAGACGGTTGTTCACACTGATAGCGATTTAGAAATCGTCGTGTGGTCTTTGGATTACGATCCATCAGCCAAGCGAATCTACGCGGGCGCTTCGGTAAATGACGAAGAGTTCTTTGAAGATTCAAAGCTTTTCTATTACGACTTAAACAACGCTTTGGATTCAGTTACGGGTGAAACCACATTATTTACTGGTGCTGAAGCGTTCGGTGTCAATGGCATTGAGGTCGATAACACGCAGCCACAGATTTTCTGGACCTCGTGGGCCGACAATGGATATCTTCGCAAATCCCTTTTGAACAACTTCAATGCGATTGAAACCGTCGAAAACATCGGAATTGCTCCAACCGGCATGGTTGTTAACTGGGACCAAGGCCGAATCCTTTTCACAGTTGAAAACGCCGTACTTGAGTACATGATGAATCTAACAAGTCTCACCCGCACTATCTATGAAGGCGAATTTGACTCAAATGGGTATCAGGGGATGGCTATCGCATTCGGTGTTGAAGTAACTGAAGCACCTGAGCGCGGCAACTTGTCGAAGAAAAAAGCGGTGTACTTCAATCCTGATTCACCTGTGCTTACCAAAAAGGCAAAGTCCGCATTGCGCAAGCTCGCGAACTCGCTTCCTGAGTATGCAACTGACATTACTGTCAATCTGAAGGGTTGGGTAAATCCGATTGGCAAAGTAAGTGCGGGCGATAAGGCACTTTCGAAAGCGCGAGCAAAGAATGTTCGTGCATTCCTAAAGAATCTATTGCCTGATGCAACCTTCACCTCGAAAGGTGCTGGTCGCGCAAAAGAAAAAGGTCAGAAAGCTCGTCGGGTAAACATAACGGTTTACTACAACAACAACCCTGCGTAATGCACTAATGCATTTAAGGGGCCACACCAATTGGTGTGGCCCCTTACTTGTTATTTAAGAGTTTTCCGCGTGGGAATTTCCAAGTCAGCCTCTGGTAGGGAAGGCTTTGAGGCGTTTTGGGAGGACTTATGGGAGTGAAATTAGCAAGTTTGGCATGGCCCAAGTTTCCTGATGTTGATTTATCTGCAGGCGCCCAACGAGACACAGCTCTCGATGTGGTGCGGTCTTGGTCACTCCTTGTGGTTGTTTTCGGTCATTTCATCATGCAAATCACATATTGGGATGATGGTGGAATCCCTCACGGTGGCAACACGCTTGCCTCAGGATCTCCTTGGCCATTTGTTACTTGGATATTGCAGGTAATGCCTTTGTTCTTCATTGCTGGTGGAGCAGTTAATCGCGGTAGTTACGAGCGATTTACCGGCCCATACCAGAGTTGGCTTTGGCAAAGAGTGCGCCGATTACTAAAACCCACACTGGTTTTCATCTTGGTTATGAGTTTGGTTTTTTCGGTAGTAACTATTTTGGTGCCGCAACGTATTACATATCCGCTTGTGCCAGGCATTACCGGCCCACTTTGGTTTTTGTCTGTATATATCCTGGTTACTGCTTTCACTCCCGTATCAGTTCTTTTATGGAACAACATCGGGAAAGGTTCCATACTGGTTTTAACTTTCCTAGTTGGCTTTTTTGACTTTCTGCGTCTGAACATTTTCGAGCCTTTTGGAATTCTCAACTTGTTCATTGCTTGGGTCTTAGTGCATCAACTTGGTTTTTGGTATCAAGAGGGAGTCTCCCGAAAGTCTGCCTGGGCGTTAGTCAGTGTCGGATTCAGCACGAATTTGATCTTGACTCAGATCCTGAATTGGTATCCAACCTCGCTCGTGGGTATAGCGAATGAAGAGTTTTCAAATATGGCGCCACCAACCATTGTGCTTGTGATGCACTCTCTAGTTCTATTTGGTGCTTTCGCTCTGCTAGCTGACCGATTGCGACAATGGGTGAGCCGAAAACGTCCAGCTCGAGCAACCGCTATCGCTGGAATGTTGGCCATGACAATTTATTTGTGGCACATGAGTGTTTTAGTTTTGTGGCTAGTGCTTCTGCATACTTTTAATTTGGACTTGCCAGTCCGGCTTGATGGCAACCTTGTTGTTCCAGATGGTTATGCGTATTGGCTTTGGCTAGTCCCTTCGACATTTGGATTTGCGGTTTTGCTTTACTTATTGGTGCGCTACCTGTGGCCGCTTGAGTTCATGAAGATTGCTTGGTTTGATGCAGATCGGACGACTGAAGAGAATTCAAAGTCAAAAACAATTTTAGGAAGTATCGCTCTATCCGTCGGAATACTTGGTGTTTCTGGAGCAGGATTTTCGGGTTTTCCACTTGCTGTTCACACAGGATTTGGAATTCCACTGAATGCGCCTATTGCGATATTCGTTCTGATTTTCGGGCTACTGATCTTGCGTCCAAGTAGTGAAAGAGTTGGTTCAGGTGTTAAATGAAATTGGCCGGGGTCAACTGGCTCACATGGCCTGGGCAAATCATCAAGTTTTTCAAGTTCTAGTAGAACTACCGTCATCTGCGCTCGAAGATTCCTCTAATTACGATGACTGGACAGTGGCTCGAATTGCAAATCATTTGGTTAGTGCCGCAGGGCGGTTGGCCGCACGTGCAGATCAGGCGGAGTTCCCAAACGATGTTCGAGTAGCTAGTGACCCACAAAACATGAGAGCTTTGGCGGAACTAATTTCGAGGTACGACGCTCGACTGCTAGAGATTGCTAATGGTGTTGATGGAGAAGTTGAGTTTCAATTGCGAGGAAAAGTTGTTCAGACGAAAAAATCGGTAATTCTTATGCAGGCTATTCATCATGCGCAGGAACACCGTGTGCAGATTGCGCGAGTATTAGCTGGCAATGGGACCAACGTAATTAATCTAGATGAGCTGAGTTTCTGGAAATTCTTCAACATTGAGCAGTAATCCCGTTTTGGACATTTCCGCCACGGGATTGGCTTTCGGTTTGTTTTCTTGACGGTAGTGGAATGATTGGCATATGCCAAGTCATCGCCATCCCACTAAGCAGTTCTTGATTGAAGCAGTTTTAGATCTCT
>JBEAZM010000214.1:0-4772 GCA_041170125.1 Actinomycetota bacterium | reverse complement strand
CTCGAAATGTTCTGCATCTGACGTAGACCTGTTTCATCACCAATGGTTGAGTACAAATCGTAGGCAACTTTTTCTTCTTGAATTAAGAAAACAAGCAACTCTTCAACCTCGGCATTTAATTGCGTGTTGTCCGGATTCATTTCAATCACTTCATTCTCGCTGCCTGAATGGTTTTGATCTTGATTGTTATTTTTACCATGCTGGCCACCTTGGCCATTGCCCTGGTTCTGACTGTTTTTGCCGTGTTGACCACCCTGGCCCTGGTTTTTGTTTTTGCCGTGTTGGGCACCTTGAACTTGGTGTGATGCCGTTTCAGAGTAGGTGATTTCTGGCGTTGGTGAACTAGCAGGAGAAGCCGAGGTGACTTGGTTCATTGCTATGACTAGGCCGGCACTTACGGCCAAAGTTCCGACAACAGCTAGAGACTTGGTAATTCCGAATGGTAGGGAAATCATTTTGCTTCCTCTTTCTTTTCAGTTTTGCGAAACTGTTTGTTTTGCTGAAGCAAACATAAAACTGAATTGTCAGAGAATGGTTAGGCCAGATACCGATTCCTGAAAGGCTTAGTTTTCATTGCGCCAAATAATTTTTTCACCGCGACGCACCTCAATGACTTTTATTTGATGAATCGAATCGGCAGGGGTTTCAGCTGGATTTGCCGAGAGCAGCACAGTTTCTGGAACCTCGAAATCATCTAGGGTTTGAAGTCGAGCATTTGAAGTGTAGGCAGCAATGGCTTCGATAGGTGTGATTGCCTCTTCAAGTGTCCAACCTGGTTCTCCCGGAACGGCGCGAGTTACGGCAGTTTGGATGCCGAGCAGAGGGGCGACACTCGAGACCGGCCAATCGCTACCGAAAGAGATTGTTGCTCCACTGTCTATAAAAGTTCGCATCCGATACATCTGATCAATTCGACGCTCACCTATATGTGGGATGCAGCTGGTGAGCATGCCATCTTTGCGTGCCCATAGCGGCTCAAAGTTCGCAACCACATTTAGCTTTCCAAAACGTGCAATGTCGGACGCTTGAACGAGTTCAGTATGTGCAATCACAGACGGACCCACAGTCGGTACCACGCTCTCGATAACGTCGAGCGCAGTACGTACCCCAGCATCGCCGATGGCGTGAATGTGAAGTTGGAAGTTTTCACTTGCATACTTGCGGGCGGCTCGCTCAAGTTCGGCAGTTCGCCACACTGGTTCACCATGGTGGTCGAAATCGTCGTATGGCTCTAACACCGCGGCAGTGCCACTTCCTAAAACTCCATCCGCGAAAAATTTAACGGTCTTCGCCGTGAGCATCGGCGAGTCTGCGAGTTGAACTTTTTCTCGCATTTCTAAAAAGTATTCGAAACTCGACTCCCAATTTTCAGGTGTTATTCGAAAAGCTAGATTGGTTCTAACTTTAAGGAGCCCAGCGGCCAAAGCCTCAAGGTAAACCTCGGTCATGCCAGGTTCAATCCAGGCATCCTGCACGGCGGTGATTCCGTGACTCAACATCTGTTCGTGAGCCCAACTCAGTGCCGCAAGTTCCTCTGACTTTGAGCGCGGTGGAATTTGATTCAACACCAACTCCATCGCGCCACTTTCGCGAAGTGTTCCCGTGGGTTTGCCATTTTCATCCACGTCAACGGAACCAATTGCCACTTCGGGGGCGGACTTACTGAGACCTGCAATCTCGAGGGCCCGGCTGTTAACCCAAATAGTGTGATGGTCACTTGCGTGCAATACAACAGGTCGATCTGCCACAACTTCGTCTAGCCACTCGGCCATAAAACTGGTTGCGAGCGAGCGGTCGTAGGCGCCGCCAACAATCCAAGCAAGTTCTGGATTAGCGGTGGCATATGCCAAAACAGTTTGTTTGATTGCCGCTATCGAAGTTAAGCCATCGACACGTGGGCCTAACGCCTCGCGGCCAGCAAAAAGCGGGTGAGCATGGCCATCAACAAAAGACTGCATCTCAAACATGGCAGCACTTTATTTTGGGTTTGGAAAATTAATGCAAAAACTCATCAACTGGTTTTTGGGTTTTGTAACTGCAAGTAATTTTGTTGGTTCAGACAGTTAACAAATCTCAACATTTGGGATGATGTGTCGCAAAAAACGCCCCAAATCCGCTGTAATCATTCCGTTATGAATAACCTTTGACCTATGACTGAAACACCTACCCGAGAGCAAATGCTTGAGTACGTGGCAGCCCGTGGAGTGCAGCCAAGCTTCTTTGACGCCTTTGAGATTGAGCGTCATATTCCAAACAACACGCTGGACTGGCTCTACCGCCGATTCCTCGCTGAGACAGATGCCAATCCACCGATTATCGCCACCCCGGGCCGATGGCATCCAGATTTGCACGGCCGCATCACGCTTGGTGATGGACGCGTGATGGACGCAAACGGCACCTTGCCAATCGACGCAATCGGCTACCACCACTTGCACATGCCAAACGGTGAAACCCGCTTGGTGCTCGGCGCTCCAGACAAGCTTCACACCCCAGCTCGTTCATTCGGCTGGTCAATCCAGTTGTACTCAGCTCGAACCGAAAAGTCTTGGGGGATTGGCGACTATGCCGATCTTGCACATCTGTGCAAACTTGCATCCCACAGTGGCGCAACGTTCGTACTGACCTGTCCATTGCATGCTGGAAATCTGGGTGAACACCCACAGGCATCGCCCTATTCGCCAACCTCTCGCGACTGGTTGCAAGTGCTTTATATCGCAATCGACAAGATTGAAACTGATGTTGACTTGAGCGATTTACGCGAACAGGGCTTAGCTCTGAACCAAGAACGAATCATCAACCGATCTGCAGTCTGGAAGTTGAAGCGCACAGCTTTGACACGCATCTGGGAAGCCCAAGGTCGAGATGGCGGCGAAGATTGCAACGACTGGGTTGCGCATCGCGGCCAAGAACTACGAGCTTTCGCAACCTTCATGGCAATGAGCGAAGAACTCGGTCTACCGTGGCAGACCTGGCCAGTTGAATATCAGCGACCTGACTCGCCGGCTGTCGAAGCTTGGGCTGCCGAGCATGAGAACGAGATTGCCTTCCACTCGTGGATGCAATACATCGCTGATCAACAACTTGCCGCTGCTTCCACTCAGGGTGTCGATGTGGTCGCGGATATCGCTGTTGGTTTCGAGGGTGGCGGCTTTGATGCGTGGAATTGGCAAGACATTTTGTTATTCGATGCTGAAGTTGGCTGCCCACCAGATCGCCACAACCGGGATGGTCAGCGCTGGGGCTTGCCGGCTTTCAGTCCAAACGGTCTGACTGGCGTTGGCTTTATGCCGTTCATCAGCATGGTGCGCTCAGCCTTGCGGCACGCTAAAGGGCTACGCGTTGATCACGTGATGCAACTCTGGCGTTTGTTCTGGGTGCCGCAGAGTGGCGGAGCTGCAGAAGGTGCTTACATCCGCTACCCGCATGACGCTCTACTTGCAATCATTCGCATCGAGGCGCATCGCGCCGGCGCTTGGGCGGTAGGCGAAGACATGGGAACAGTTCCTGATTATGTCCGGCCAATGATGGATGACATCGATATGTTGGGATATCGAGCTGCTTGTCGCGTTCCAACCTCAATGTTCACCGTGAACACAATGGGCGCAACCGGTACGCACGACCATGCGACGATCGCTGGCATTCTGCTCGGTTCCGACGCCGAAGACATGGTGAAGGTTGGAAAATCGATCGATCCCGAGGCTGAAGCTCAGAAAACCAAGTCTTTGGCGATGGATGCGGACTTGCCGTTAGAAGGTCCATACACCCAAGAGCAGATTGAACAAGCTGTTGTGGCACGTTGCGGCATGGTGGCAGATTCGCTCAGTCGAGTTGTCGTCTTCAATCTCGAGGATGCCGCTGCTGTCAAAGAGCGTCCAAACATGCCCGGCACTGTCACAGAATGGCCAAACTGGAGTTGGGCGCTTCCAAAGCCAGCCGACGAAGTGCTGACAAGCCCATTAGCGAAAGCGATTGCGGCGCGGGCAAACCAAACTCGTCACCAGTGGAGTTAACAGATATTGCTTTGGGCGGCCTTCGGGCCGCCCAAAACTTTTTAGGGTTAACAGACTTTTTTGCATTTTTCAGCGTCTAATCCATGTAGGTTAAGGAAAAGCGTGAATCAAGAGTCGATAGATCAACTGTGGCAGGCGCGTGAAAGTGTCTACCGAGTGGCGTACAACTATGTTCGAAACGAAACGGATGCACTTGAAATTGTAAGTGAAACATACGCTAAAGCAGTCGCAAAAATCGATTCATTGGCAAACCCAGAATTTGCCAAAACCTGGTTGATACGGATTGCCATCAACACCTCGTTAGATGTTCTTCGGAAGCGAAAAGATCATCTGAGTCTGGTTGAAATTGAATCGACAGGTATTGCTGACTCACAGCAGTCTCTCCAGATTCAGTTAATGTCTCTTCCAATCGAAATCCGAACAGTTTTGGCTTTGCGTTTTTACGAAGATCTGAAACTTAAAGATATTTCTGACTTACTTGATATTCCCTTGAGCACAGTGAAGCACCGTTTATACAGCGGGCTAGATATGTTGCGCATTCAAATAGACAATGAAGAGAGTGAGCTCGCATGAAGCGCATTGAAGACTTGATCAACTCTAAAAATGACATCGAAATTCCAGCAGCTCTGGACAAAATTGTATCTAGCACGATGCAGCCAAAATCGCAGCTGATCAATTTCAAGAAAGTGATTGGTGGCGCAGCTGCAGTGGTGATTGCACTTAATGCATTTCCAGCTGTAGCAACCTCTGTGCGCGATTACG
>JBEAZM010000213.1:0-3674 GCA_041170125.1 Actinomycetota bacterium | reverse complement strand
AGTTGGCCGGAAGTTGGATGCATTAATGTCGAAAGCAGGCTCACTAAAGTAGTTTTTCCGGCGCCATTCGGTCCCAATACAATCCATTGTTCGGCTGGTTTGATTTCTAGTGAGATGGAATTGAGAATAGTTTTACCTGAGCGAACAACGCTGATGTCCTGTAACTTCAAAACCGATTCCATATTTCAAGCCTACCGAACAACAATTAGGGTTCGCCCGTGGCTCAAACCTTACTTTTATCTATTACGGGACTCGACCAAGTTGGCGTTACCAAAACGCTTTTCAGTGCGCTTCCAGAAGGCATAGTGGTGCTTGATATCGAACAAGCCGTGGTTGATGGCTACTTGCAACTTGGTGTGCTCTTGAAGGTTGAGTCCGAACAAGATGTGCTTGCCATAACTGACATTGCCCGAGCCGCGCTTCTGCCGATCGGATTGTCGGTGAGTTCCACTAGCCATGCTCTAGACCTTTCTTCAACCGCAGTTTCGCGGCAACGAGTTACGGTTCTTGGCAATCCTCTGACCACTGGCGCGATTGAAAAATTAGCTATCGCAATCCGAGCAGCCAATGGCAATATCGAACGGGTCGAACGGATTTCCGATAATCCAGTTACTTGTCTACAGTTCAAAATTGCAGGAGCAGACACTGCAGCATTGCAGCAGGCGATCTCAGAGTTTTTGCAAGCTTTCAAAGTCGATGTCGCGATACAAAACTTGGATTTAGATAGGCGCGGCCGCCAACTGGTTGTGATGGATGTTGATTCCACCGTGATTCAGAATGAAGTGATCGAACTAATTGCCCGTCGCGCTGGAGTCGAAGCCGAAGTAAAACAAATTACGGACAGCGCTATGGCTGGCGAACTGGATTTTGAGCAATCATTACGCGCAAGGGTGGCACTACTCAAAGGTGTCAGCGAAGCGGAGTACTTAGAGGTTTATGAAGACGTTGAATTAACACCAGGCGCCAAGACGCTGTGTTCGAGCTTGAATAAATTGGGTTTCGAGATTGCTTTAGTTTCAGGTGGTTTCACGGAGATTGTGGCAAAACTAGCAGCTGATTTGGGCGTGAAGCACTTTCGCGCAAATCAGTTAGAAATCGTTGACGGTGTTCTCACCGGAAAGGTACTCGGAAAAGTTGTCGATCGAGCAGCTAAAGCTGAGTATCTGCAAATGTTTGCAGACGAGTTTGGTATTCCGCTTCAACGTACAATCGCGATTGGGGATGGTGCGAACGACCTCGACATGTTGGCCGTTGCAGGCTTGGGAATTGCTTTCAACGCTAAGCCGATTGTTCAAGCGGCCGCAGATGCAGCAATCAATGTGCCGTATCTTGATACCGCGCTCTACCTTCTAGGGATCACCAAGGCCGAGATCGATTCACTAAGCGAGTAGTTCTAATCGTCGTCACTTGATAGGGCATCAAAGCGCGGAACCTCAAAACTCAATAGTTCTGCTGCTCCTTCACCCCATTCACTGAAAGGCTTATCAGACTTAAGGGTTGCAATCCCTAGCGTAGGAAACTTCAGTCGCAACCGTTGAGCTGACTCGGAGTCGCGGTTCTTGGTGAAATACCAGCTCAACATCGGCATTCCTGGGCTGTGACCAACTAGAACGAGGCTTGAGACAGACTGCTTATTTACTATCTCTAACAAAGTTCCAGGCGGCGCCTCATAAATTTCATGAAGTTCTCTTCGACTAGCACAATTCAAATTCAACAAATCGGCAGTCGCACGGGTGCGAGCAGCTGCCGACACTAAAGCTAGATCAAAACTACGATCTGAAAGTAAAAGTCGAGCCACGCCTGCATCGTTGATTCCACGCTCAGCTAGCGGGCGCTCAAAGTCAGTGAGATTGGCTGGCCAATCACTCTTAGCATGCCGGATTAGCGTCAACGTAAACATTTAGCCGCCTACAGCGTGAACCCCGCCATCGGCATGCACGATTTCACCGGTAGTGGCAGGGAACCAATCCGAAAGCAAGCCAACACATGTGCGAGCAGCTGGTTCAGCGTCTGCGGGATCCCAGACCAGAGGAGAACGCTGATTCCACAAAGCTTCAATCTTCTCAAAATCAGGAATGCTCTTGGCTGCAATTGTCGCCAAGGGTCCAGCAGCTACGAGATTGACGCGAATGCCGTCTGGGCCTAAATCGCGCGCTAAGTAACGGGTTGTGGCTTCAAGAGCAGCCTTAGATACGCCCATCCAGTCATAGATAGGCCAAGCGACCGCTGCGTCAAAGTCGAAACCAACAATCGAACTGCCCGGAGTCAACAGTGGCTTGCAAGCCATCGCCAGCGCTTTCAGCGAGTACGCAGAGACATGCAACGCGGTGGAGACATCTTCCCAAGGAGTATTGAGGAAGTTGCCGCCAAGTGCTGATTGCGGAGCGAAAGCGATTGAGTGAACAACGCCATCGATTCCATCCATGTGCGGCTTAACCAGATCTGCCAAGCGATCCAAATGGCTTTGGTCAGTTACATCTAGTTCAATAACAGGAGCGGCCTTAGGCAACTTCTGTGAGACACGATTCGTCAAAGACAGCGCTCGGCCAAAACTAGTGAGGACAACCTCTGCACCCTGTTCCTGCGCTAGCCGCGCAACAGCGTACGAGATCGATTTGTCGGTAACCACACCAGTTACCAGAACCCGTTTGCCTTCAAGAATTCCCATTTTTAGTGCCCCATTCCAAGCCCACCGTCGACCGGAATAAGGGCTCCTGTGATGTAACTTGCTGATTCAGATGCGAGGAAAACCGTAACACCCGCGATTTCTTGAGGTGAGGCATATCTGCCTAACGGAACGTTTTTCACAATTCCCGCTTTTTGCTCGTCCGACAAAACTGCTGTCATATCGGTATCCACAAACCCCGGCGCAATAACGTTTGCGGTGATGCCACGACCGCCAAGTTCGCGGGCAATACTGCGCGCCGCTCCTACTAGGCCGCTCTTCGACGCCGCGTAATTAACTTGGCCCGCACTGCCAAGCATTCCGACAACGCTGGAGATGAAAATCAATCGACCTTTACGTGCCTTCAACATCGATTTTGCAGCCCGTCGTGCGATCCGCAGGGCGCCAATTAGGTTTGTGTTGATAACACTTTCAATGTCATCATCGCTCATTCGTAGCAGCAATGTGTCTTTCGTAAGACCAGCGTTCGCGACCACAACTTCGGCTACGCCCAGTTGCTCCTCTAGTTGAGCAAAGGCTGCTTCAACCGATTCAGTGCTTGAGACGTCACATCTAAATCCGTGGGTGCCGGTAGGGCCCTCACCTGAACGGGAAAATACGGCCACAGTGTCGCCGTTAGCTATGAAGCTCTCCGCAATCGCTGCACCGATTCCGCGATTACCGCCGGTAATAACCACAATTCGAGACATGTTGCCCTTTCGTAGGCTCAAAAGGTTAGTGGCTACCTACGGGTAAACGGTTATCTCGGTAGTTCGCGTGGCTGAAAAGTGTTGGGGTTTGATTGCGGGATACGGTGCTCGCGGCCAGCGTTGGCAATGACTACAGCAGCCCAGGGCAGAATCAAAGATGAGCTGAAAAGTACCCAACGGAGTGGACCTTCCACCAATACTGCCGCGACGAAAAAAATAAGTCGAAGTGACATCGAGAAAAAGTATTTCTTTGCTCGATCATCTTGGTCATTGGTAAGGCTGACCCGGGCGTCGCTGAT
>JBEAZM010000212.1:0-2822 GCA_041170125.1 Actinomycetota bacterium | reverse complement strand
GCAGCTTTTTTAGCCTTCGGGGCTAGATCTGATGGCGAAATTGTGGGAGCTTCAGTCTCAACCACATTTTCCTCAACCGGCTTGGCTTTTGGTGCCGCTGGTTTGGGAGCAGCAGGAGCCTCGGTTTCGACAACAGCTTCAGCCGGTTTTGCGGCAGCCTTTTTAGTCGTTTTCTTGGCGGGTTTTTCAGCCTCGGTTTGGGCTGGAACCGAATCGGCCATCGCAGCACGCAGTTTGCGGGCTACGGGTGCTTCGATAGAGGACGACGCGCCCTTTACGAATTCACCGATTTCGTTAAGTTTGGCAACAACAGTTTTACTGTCGACGCCGAGCTCTTTGGCGAGCTCATAAATCCGGACCTTAGACAATGTTTCTTCCTTGTTCGGCCCGGATAAAGATTAAATTCCGGGCACCGGTTTCAGCAGGGTCGGGTTGACCGTGCTCATTTGGTACTCATCGGGTTTTCATTCCCGTCACACTCCTGGTGGACAGTGGTGGAATAGATGACAAGAGATTCGCTCGAGACTTTGCAACATCAATGCTGATGCGAAAGGCTCTACTAAAACCTCCACGGCTGAGGGCTTTCTCGACACACTCGGGATTCGGATGCAGATAGGCGCCACGGCCAGGGGCGGTGTTTGATGGATCCCAAAGCAAGCCTTGCGAGCTCAAACAGACGCGCAGTAATTCAGTTTTTAAGACCGCTTGACGACATCCGACACAAGTTCGGATGGGCGTTTTTGTGGTCACTTTGGAGGATTCTACCCCTTCGCCGTGCCACTTTTGGCACTTTGATACTCAGAGTCGGCATCCGAGCGAATATCAATCTTCCAAGAGGTTAGTCGAGCCGCGAGTCGGGCATTTTGCCCTTGCTTGCCGATTGCTAAAGAGAGCTGAAAATCTGGCACAAAGACTCGGGCCTGTTGGGCTTCTTCATCAATGATGTCAACCCGCAGGACTCGAGCAGGCGCTAGGGCTGCAGCTATGTATTTTGCAGGATCATCCGAAAAGTCCACAATGTCGATTTTCTCGCCGTTTAGTTCGCTCACCACTGCATTTACTCGTGCCCCCATTGGACCGATACAAGAGCCTTTCGCGGCAACCTGAGGATTATGCGAGATGACAGCCATTTTTGCTCGATCGCCAGCTTCTCGAACCAGCCCCATGATTTCTACGGTGCCATCTGCTACTTCGGGAACTTCCAGGGCAAACATCGAACGTACTAGGCCAGGATGGGTACGCGATACCGTGATGACATTTCGGTTGTTCATTTTTCGGATTGCAACCAAAATCACTTTTATGCGATCGCCATGCCGATACTTTTCGTTCGGCACTTGTTCAGCGGGAGGCATTTGCGCTTCAAACTTACCGATGTTCACGTAAACCATGCGGGAATCTGGCCCCTGCTGCACGATGCCACTGACCATAGTTCCGACAAGTTCTTCGATTTCGCCAATCTGGGCATCATCCGCGATTGTGCGCATTCTTTCGGCAATCACACGTCGAGTCGACTCTGAGGCTATGCGATCAAAATCCTTTGGTGTGACATCAGCCTCACCAATCAGCTCTCCAGCTTCATTGCGCTCGGCTTGTAAAACACTGACAAGACCTTTATCTAAATCCAGCTCCACCCGAACTTGGTGCTGCCGAATCAGCGCATAGATGTCAGCTGGATTGCGCAAATTCTCTTCGATTAATCCCGCACTTTTTAGGTAAGCCAAAGCCAAAGCTTCTTCTACCGGACCAACGATTGTGTCCAATGAGACTTCAAGTGACTGTGCTAAACCTTTTATTTCTGAGGTGTTGATTTTCATGATTTATTCAGCATCCTCATCGACATAATTTTCATCTTCAAAGTCGGCATCACTCAAATCGTCGGCCTCATCTGCCGCACCTTTTGGTTTGCGGTTGAACTCAATTTGAACCTGTCCGGCTTTAACCTCGGCAAACAGCAGGGTAGTGCCGTCTTCAAGATAAAAAGTTTCATCTTCAAATTTTTCTAATCTGCCGGTTAAAAGATTGCCAGTGACCAATTCGAATTGAATCAAACGATCAATATTTTTTCGGTAGTGCCGTGGCAGCGACAGTGGCCGATCAACTCCGGGTGAAGATACCTCAAGGGTGTAACCCTGCTCGCCGAAGAAATTGGTGAGTTCAAGTTCTTGGTCGAGCTCGCGAGATATTTTCGCCACAACATCGAGGTCTAAATGAGATTCATGGTCGACAATCACTTGGATTAAAAGCCGGCGACCTGCGCGCCTGATGGAGAGATCCTCCAAAATGCAACCGTGACCTGAAACTATGGTCTGAACAATCGGACTGAGCTGAGAAGTGGCTTTAGCCAAATCAGTCAAGGTCGCTCCTATTTAATTAGATGAAGTTTTGCGGGCGAATCTTAACCCCAAATTTGGATGCCCAATCTCAACAGAATGAGTGCCACCACAATAAGTAAAACTCGTCGAACAAACTCACTGCCGCGAGCAATCGCAAATTTGGCTCCAGTTCGGCCCCCCGCGATGTTGAAGATAGCCATCAGCATGCCCAACACCCAATAAACATTTCCAGTGAATGCAAAAACGATAATTGCAGCGGCGTTAGTGGCGAGGTTTATGAATTTCGCGTAAGCACTGGCTTGTAGAAAATTCAATCCTTGCCAGAGCACCAGTCCAGTCAACAGAAATGCCCCAGTCCCTGGGCCAATCAAGCCATCGTAAAACCCGACACCTAACGCCAACACAAAAAATCGCTTTTGCAAATCGACAGGTGACTTTCTTTGGATCCGCTGCAAGAAGCCTAGATTTGAGATCCAAACCACCACCAGC
>JBEAZM010000211.1:0-4912 GCA_041170125.1 Actinomycetota bacterium | reverse complement strand
CCCGCGGTTGAACGAACCACTTTCCCGCTCCACATATCGGTGCTGCCACTAGTGGTTATCACATAGTCATAGCCACATGCAGCTGCTGTGCGAATCATGGTTCCGAGATTTCCGGGGTCTGAGATTTCCGCCGCAACCAATATCTTTGCATTTGAGGTTACAGATTCAAGGGAAACGTCTGGTTGATTAACGACGGCCACAATCCCGCTTGGGTGTTCAGTTTCAGAGATTGCCCGCAATCCAGCATCTGTCACCAGATAAATCCGATCGGCTCCAGATTTTTTATATTCATCTGCTAAGTCTTCAGTTACATAAAGATGCTGGACGAGACCTGCCGCCAGAGCCGCGTTTACCGCTTGTGGACCTTCAGCTAGAAATTGCCTCCGAGAGCGTCGATTTTTAGATTGCAAAAGTAATTGCGCCCCACGCACGGCATCAGATTTCGGACCTAGAAGATCCACTGGGCGTGACATGGGGCGCAACTAAATTAACTAAGCAGCTGGGAGGGCTGCTTTGGCAACCTTCACCAATTCAGCAAAGGCAGCTTCATCGTTAACTGCAAGTTCAGCCAACATACGACGATCAACCTCGAGGTTCGCAGCCTTAAGGCCCTGGATGAACCGGTTGTAGGTCATGTCGTGGCTGCGAGCTGCAGCGTTGATGCGCTGAATCCAAAGCTGACGGAATTCGCCTTTGCGTTTACGGCGATCTGCGTATGCATATACGAGTGAGTGGGTAACCTGCTCTTTAGCCTTGCGGTACAAACGTGAACGCTGGCCGCGGTAACCGCTAGCCTGTTCGAGTACTGCGCGACGCTTCTTTTGGGCGTTGACCGCCCGTTTTACACGTGCCATTTAAATAAACTCCTTCAACAGTTTCTAGCGCAGACCCAGCAAACGCTGTGCGGTCTTGGTATCGCCTGGGGCCAATTCAGCTACACCATCAAGGCGGCGGGTACGACGGGAGGATTTACCTTCAAGCAAGTGACGCTTGTTGGTGCGTTCGTGGGTAATCCGACCAGTGCCGGTTACTTTGAAGCGTTTCTTCGCACCAGAGTGCGTTTTCATCTTCGGCATTTTTCGTCCTTTCGGTTAGGCGGTGGCTTCGCTGGAATCCGCGGTGGTGCGCTTCTTCACATCAGCCTTCTTCTTCAAAGGTGCCACCACCATGACCATGTTTCGGCCATCTTGAAGTGGTGAAGACTCCACAAATCCAACCTCAGTGATGTCTTCGGCTAGACGTTGTAAGAGTTTGAAACCTAATTCAGGGCGGCTCTGCTCACGACCACGGAACATGATCGTGACTTTCACCTTGTCACCTGCGCTGAGGAACCGTTCGATATGAGATTTTTTCGTCTCATAATCGTGGTCATCGATCTTCGGACGTAGTTTCATTTCTTTAACTACTGCATTCGACTGGTTCTTGCGGGCTTCACGGGCTTTTTGAGCGGCTTCGTATTTAAACTTGCCAAAGTCCATGAGCTTGCAAACTGGCGGACGGGAATCTGGTGCGACCTCAACTAGGTCGAGGTCTGCATCTGCTGCCATCTGTAGAGCGACATCAATTGCGACGATGCCGACCTGTTCGCCTTCAGCTCCAATCAACCGAACTTCCGATACTCGGATGCGATCGTTGATCCGTGGTTCTACGCTGATGATTACTCCTTGTTTCGGGTTCGACTCTTATTAACGAGTCGTGACTGCGGCAAATAAAAAACCTGCTCGCACAGCAAGCAGGCAAAGCACCACAAAATCGCGGTGTTAATGACCAGATACCATCATCCCTGAGGGACGTAGGTGGGAACTTAATCCGCTTGCTGGCTACCCCAACTGGTGGCGTAGCGGTCTTGGTGGAATTCTAGCCCCATGACTGACACGTTTCCAAATCATGAGACTGATGCCGAACTAGTGATTTCGGCCATTGGCGACCTCAACCGCTTGGCTGCAGTGGCAATTATCGGGCGACATGTCGCGGATTTAGCGACCGCTT
Source organism: Actinomycetota bacterium (assembly GCA_041170125.1). Lineage (GTDB taxonomy): Bacteria > Actinomycetota > Actinomycetes > S36-B12 > UBA5976 > JAFMIT01. Next base: position 2,923 of record JBEAZM010000211.1, on the reverse strand, counting down.
GTGCCGTGAAACTGGGTTTGTATGCCGAGGTTGAGACCGATCGGGACTTGGCTGAGGCTCGGATTTTGATTGAGGCTTTGGCGGGCCTAATCGATGGTGCCGCTCCACATTCTGGGACTCACGCAACCACATTGCGCGAGACTTTGCGTCAGTTACAGCAGGCTTTCCGGCATTACAGCCTCATTCAGGATGAACCCGGCACTGCCCCAGGTGAGCGCTATACAGGATACGTATCGCCGTAACAGCGGCTTCAGCTAACTATTGCAATCAGGTCAGACTGCGTAAGCGCAATCCGATGTGTGCTAGCAAAATCTAGGATTAAAGCATCATGCCCGAGTTCCATCGCATTTTGCGCAATCAATCTTGCCCACTGTGGAATCGGACGGGCAACGGCATCCCACTCATTCAAAGCTGCGATTGATGTGAAAGCTAACGTGGCAGTGCGACCATCATTTGAAACAAAATGAACCTGTTGAATTTCAGAAGACTTATCACTGCCATCTTCGGCTTTTTCAGTGACGACAGCTACGACCGGAACCAGCAGTCGAGCTGATTTAAGTCGAGCAACAACCAAGGCGCGGGTCGCAGGACCAGGTGCTGAAGCAAATACATCAAGTGCCGACATCAAATCTGTATCTGCCGACCCGTCATCGCCTGGAAAATCTGATGTCAGAATTTCATTCCCAAATTGGGTCACAGTCGGCAAGCTCGAATGTCAGTCACGATGATGCCCCGGGCACCCATCTCATACAAAGAATCCATAACGCCGTGGACTTCCCGCTTTTCCACCATAGCCCGAACTGCAACCCAATTTGGATCCGCTAAATCCGAAATAGTGGGAGATTCAATTCCAGGTGTTAAGTCGCAGGCAGCTTGGAGCTGATCGCGTTTAATGTCGTAGTCAACCAAAACGTAAGCCCGCGCCACCATCACGCCATTTAGTCGACGCAACAAAGTGTCCACCGCTGGGTTCGAGGTTGAGGTTGATGGTTGGATGACGATAGCTTCGGATTCCAGCAGTGGATCGCCCACAATCTCTAATCCAGCCTGTCGCAATGTGGTGCCAGTAGCGACAACATCTGCGACCCAGTCAGCCACACCAAGTGCGACCGCATTTTCGACCGCGCCATCAAGTTTGACGATGCTTGCTTTGATTCCGGCATCGTCCAGCCAGCGTTGTAAAAGCGTTGGGTACGAGCAGGCAATTCTTTTACCATTCAAATCTTGAATCGAATTCGCAGTGCCCTTGGGGGCAGCAAGCCGGAAAGTTGAACCACCGAAACCGAGTTGTAAAACTTCTTGTGCGGTTGCTTGGGAGTCGAGCAACATGTCGCGGCCGGTGATACCAACATCGAGCATCCCACTACCCACATATGTGGCGACATCTTTTGGTCGTAAAAAGAAAAACTCAGCGTCATTAACTGGGTCTTGAATTACTAACTTTTCCTGGCTAACTGATTGGAGATATCCAGCCTCGCGGAGCATGGCCCGGGCGGGCTCAGCTAGTTGGCCTTTGTTTGGAATCGCTACGCGCAACATAACTACAACTTTCGATAGACATCTTCAAGGGAAATCCCTCGGGCCAACATCAAAGCTTGAATTTGGTAAAGCAGTTGGGAAATTTCTTCCGCAGTTCGCTCATCATCTTCATATTCAGCCGCCATCCAAGCCTCGGCCGCTTCCTCAACAACTTTCTTACCCACAGCATGCACACCGTTGGCCACATGCTTCACAGTGGCTGACTCGGGATCACCAGCTTGGACTTTGGTAGACAGCTCTGCCCAGAGCTCATCAAAAGTTTTCACAGCCGAAGTTTAGAGGTCTACGCAGATCAGCGATTTTCGCTAAAGCCGAATTCCGCGAATCGTCTCTAGCAAAGCGAGTGCTGCAACAGTCGCTTCAAAACCTTTATCTTCTTTCGAGCCTACGAGCCCAGCTCGCGCCAGTGCCTGCGCCTCGTCATCACAAGTCAAAACCCCAAATCCGATTGGCGTACCACTGTCGAGTGAAACCCGGTTCAGACCATCGGTTGCGGCACTGCAGACATAATCGAAGTGAGGCGTATCCCCACGAATCACTACCCCAAGCGCCACGACGGCATCGAATCCTGCTGCTGCAGCTTTTTGGGCAGCAAGCGAGAGCTCGAAAGTGCCGGGGACGCGGTAAAGCATTGCGGTTGCGCCTGTTTCAGCGCAGGCGCGTTCGGCACCATCAATGAGACCGTTCATCACAACCTCATGCCAGCTGGCCGCAATGATTGCGATTGTGACCCCAGTGCCGTTTGGCAAGATTGTTGGTGCGCCAGCTCCAGACATCAGTCCTCCACTTTGATTTGGTGACCCATCTTGTCACGCTTCGTTAATAGGTAGGCGAGATTGTCTGCATTGGGCTCAATCTCAATCGGGACTCGATCCACAATCGAAAGCCCCCAGCCCTCTAATCCGGCTCGCTTTGATGGATTGTTTGTGAGCAAACGCATTTCTCGAATTCCTAAATCAACCAAAATCTGCGCTCCGGTACCGTAGTCCCGAGCATCGGCAGGCATGCCAAGTTTGATGTTGGCTTCAACGGTGTCAAAACCTTGTTCTTGCAATTCATAAGCCCGCAGCTTCGCGAGTAAACCAATCCCCCGGCCTTCATGTCCGCGCATGTAAAGCAAAACCCCTCGCCCTTCGCGAGCAATTTGCTTTAGTGCTGCATGCAATTGTGGTCCGCAGTCACAGCGTTTTGAAGAGAACACATCGCCCGTCAAACATTCGGAATGCACCCGCACTAGAACTGGTTGGCCGTCAGCCACATCTCCCATCACTAAAGCAACATGTTCAATGCCATCAATTTTTGATCGGTAGCCAACAGCTTTAAATTCACCAAACTCAGTCGGAAGTTTTGAGGTTGCAACATATTCGACAAGTGATTGTTGATG
>JBEAZM010000210.1:0-3271 GCA_041170125.1 Actinomycetota bacterium | reverse complement strand
TGGATCGGTGAACGAGTCGCCCGACTTGGCAAAGCGAGTGGCGTACGCATTGCATACCTGAACCGGCTCGGAAGTGCGGTACTCCCTGACACTGCAACCGTCATTCAGGAGAGTGATGTTGTTCACGCCATTATGCGAATTGATGAGCGCGAGCATGTCTTAAAAGTTTTCGGCACCGAGCCTCAGGAGTAATGATGAGAGTTGCGATTGCGGGAGCGGGAAAAGTTGGTCGCTCGATTGCACGGGAACTGGCCGAGAACGGTCACGAAATTTTGTTGATTGACAAAGATGAATCAACCTTGAATCCAGACAAATTCGACGGCGTGAAAGTGATTGTTGCTGACGCTTGTGAGGCTGCTGCGCTCGAGGGCGCAGATTTGTCGACCTGCCAAGCCCTGATTGCAGCCACTGGCGACGACAAAGTAAATCTTGTCGTATCACTTTTAGCGAAAACTGAATACGGCGTACCACGCGTGGTTGCTCGAGTGAATCATCCAAAGAACGAGTGGATGTTTAACGAGAGCTGGGGTGTAGACGTTGCTGTCTCGACGCCGCGAATGTTGTCAGCATTAGTGGAAGAAGCAGTGTCGGTTGGCGACTTAGTGAAACTGCTCTCACTACGAACTGGTCAAGCCGATCTGGTTGAGATGACTCTGCCTGCTGATTCACCAGTCGTCGGTAAACGAGTGGATGAAATCCAGCTTCCAATTGACACTGCACTTATGGCTATTGTGCGAGGCTCACGAGTTGTAACGCCAACTCCTGATGACTTGCTAGAACCGGGCGATGAGTTGCTGTTTTTGGTGCATCCGGACTCTGAAGCGGCATTAGAAGTGCTTCTGAGCCCACAAGAATAAAGCTCAGTTTCGCGCCTTCACCGCTCGATAAGTGACGTAGACAACGGCTAAATAAAGTGGCCAACCAAGCACGAGCTTGGCGGTTCCTAATAGTTCAAGTTGAGCTGCCAGGTACAACGGAACTTGTACGACGAGCCTGAGGGAAAACATCCCTACCCACCACCAGGAAATTAATGAGTAAAAGCGCACCTCTGCCGGCTGCTTGCGCCAACTTAAAGCGTCGCCCTTGAGTGCACCAACAAAAAAACCCAGAAAAGGATTCCGCAACAAAATGCTGATAGTGATGCCAAGAGCATACGCTGCGTTTGTAATCAAACCCGGAAGGAAGAAGTCTTCGGCCTTACCAGTATTTCGGGAAAACCAGATAGCAATCGCAACCCCAATCATCCCGGAGAAAACCTGCTGAAGTGATTCTCGACGAACCAGTCTTATCAACACAAGCAAAAGTGCCGCAGCACCAGCAGCAATTGTGGAGACATTCAAATCTTGTTTAGAAAATGTGAAAACGGTTAAAAATGCAACAGTTGGAAGTGCTGAATCAATTAAGCCTTTTGCGCCACCAAGCGTTTGTTGAAGCAACTGTTCAGTCGCCAACAAATCATTTTTGTTTTCAGTTGGCTCAGTCACTAAATCGCCTCAGCTCTTGGTAACAATCGATACTCAGGATTGAACATGGTCATGATTGAGTCACAGCGAACAATCCGGCCGGTTACAACCATTGAAGTACCCGGCACAATTCCGCGAATTTGGCGGCGCCCCATGAACTTCAAAATCACAGTCCCCGAACCATCGAATAACTCAACTTCAAAAACCGGTACCGCATTTTCGGGGCGGAAAATCAACGAATTAACGATGCCAGTTAAAGTCGTGATTTGGCCAGATTCCAACTCGCAGATGGGATCTGCACCTGCCGATAAAACTCCGTCTCGCAACTCAGCTGCATCTAGTTCCGCTGAACCGGCAGTGAATTTATTGACCCACTCTCTAACGCCCATGTCAGGAGCTCACTCCAGATGAACCAAAGCCACCGCTGCCTCTTGCACTTCCTGGTAGCTCATCTACCTCATGCCAGTTGATCTGGTGAACTTCTTGGAGCATCAGTTGGGCGATTCTGTCGCCTTTTTTAATTTCGAAGGAATTAGTTGGATCGTGATTAATCAAAACCACAGATATTTCGCCGCGATATCCCGCATCAATTAATCCCGGAGCGTTCACCATACCGATTCCATGTTTCAACGCTAGACCAGAGCGCGGCAACACAAACGCAGCCATTCCGGCAGGTAAAGCAATAGCGATTCCGGTTGGAATTAATTGGCGTTCAGCTGGCTTCAGCACCACATCAACTCGTGCGAAAAGGTCGACCGCCGCATCGCCTGGATTGGCAATTTTTGGTAACGGCAACGAGTCGTCCAGCCGAGTAATCAAAACGTCTATAGCCATGAGAGAAACTTAATTCACAGAAGCGGTCAACTCGGACCTAATTGCCGCCATAACTTGGTTTGGGTTTTTACAACTAATTACCCAATGGTGGTACGGATCTGATTCATCGAGATTGGAAATCACGACTCCACCATGTTTCGGGTTCGGGATTGAGAGAAAGTCAGAGGTTAAGGCGCCACCTCGAATTCGTTGTAGGAAGTCTGGCGGACTTAGTGCAATCACTTCACCAACGAATTGAAGTTCCAGCCGGTTGCGGCCAACATACAAGAATCCATGTTCGACTCGGACATCACTTCTGCCCCGCAACCATAGCCAGATAACGGGTATTGAAGTTAAGAGTCCGGCCGCGACGCCTATCCATGGGAGCAAGACCGACCCATATGCAACCCCGAGCGATCCAGTCATTAAGAGACCAAGCGCCAGAATCCAGAACGGCTGGAAACGGCGCTCAATCAACATGTCAGGCACATTCCTTGCAGAAGTACTCATCGCCTACTTGTTTAGCGAACATCGAGCGCTGGTGCACCAAGAAACAACTCGAGCAAGTGAATTCATCTTTTTGTTTTGGCAGTACCCGAACTGTCAGGTTCTCTTCGGAGAGATCTGCACCGGGTAGCTCCATGGTTTCAGCAAGTTCGGCCTCATCGACGTCAATTTGAGCATTGACCTTGTCGGCACGTCGGGCCTTTAGTTCCTCGAGCGACTCCTCGGCAAGCTCTTCATCGGTCTTCCGCGGGGCATCGTAATCGGTAGCCACTTTGCTTCCTTCCTTCCGTGTTAGTGGTCAGATTGACTAATAACATCAGGTTTGGGCGCGAATTGTGCCTTATAAAGGTGACTAAAGCGCGCTTACCCTGCAAAGATTTAGTCATGCCCATTTACGCACTCGGTGATTTAGTTCCCGAAATTCATCCGGAAGCCTTTATTCACCCTGACGCAGTAATCATTGGTAACGTGATTATTGGCGCAAAATC
>JBEAZM010000209.1:0-6434 GCA_041170125.1 Actinomycetota bacterium | reverse complement strand
GTGAAATGCAGTTGCCATTTGTTCTGCAATCAGCTGAAGTCATGAAAACTGCGGTTGCTGTGCTTGAACCCCACATGGAGAAATCTGATGCGAGTGGCAAGGGAACTATCGTGCTTGCGACCGTTAAAGGTGATGTTCACGATATCGGCAAAAATCTAGTTGACATTATTTTGACTAATAACGGGTACAGAGTCGTAAACATTGGTATCAAGCAGCCAATCTCAGCAATCATTGAAGCTGCCGAGACTGAAAAAGCCGACGCCATCGGCATGTCCGGCCTCTTGGTTAAATCGACTGTCATCATGAAAGACAATCTTGAGGAAATGAATGAACGAGGTTTGTCGCACTACCCAGTTATTTTGGGTGGCGCTGCACTTACCCGAGGATTTGTCGAAGAAGATCTGGCAGCAATGTACAAAGGTGAAGTCCGTTACGCCCGCGATGCATTCGAAGGATTGCGATTGATGGATGCAATCATCGATGTGAAACGTGGCGTGCCTGGAGCTGAACTGCCTGCATTACGCGGCCGCAAAGTTAAAACTCAAACCGAGATTTCAATTGAAGTGGATGAAAGCCGCTCCGAAGTCTCACTAACAAATCAAATTCCAACAATGCCGTTTCATGGCAGCAAAGTAGTAAAGGGCATTCTGCTAAACGACATTGTTGAATATCTAGATGAGCGTTCCCTCTTCTTAGGCCAATGGGGATTAAAGCCAGGCCGAGGTGACAACGGTTTGAGTTACGAAGAACTTGTCGAAACCGAAGGTCGGCCACGACTGCGCTATTGGTTGGATCGGCTAGCCTCAGAACAAATCATCACACCGGCTTTGGTTTATGGTTTCTTTCCGGCACGTTCCGAAGGTAACTCAATCTTCATTGAACATGGGGATTCTGAACTGCAATTCACTTTCCCGCGTCAGGCAAGAGACCGCCGGCTTTGTCTTGCTGATTACTTGCATCCTGATTCAGATCACATTGGCATGCATGTTGTGACGATGGGCAGTCGGGTTTCCGACGTAGCGGCGGAATTGTTCGCTGCAAATGATTACCGGAATTACGTTGAGCTGCATGGCCTATCTGTTGCCTTAACTGAAGCTCTAGCAGAAATGTGGCATGCCCGAGTTCGCAGTGAATGGGGAATCGACGGATCGGATGCCTCAGAGATATCTGGAATTTTGAAGCAGCAATATCAAGGTGAGCGTTATTCCTTTGGCTATCCAGCATGCCCTGATTTGGACCACCAGATTTTGTTGGACCAACTTCTCGACATGAAGCGAATAGGAGTATCGGTTTCAGAAGAACTTCAGCTTCATCCCGAGCAGTCAACTTCCGCATTAATTTTCCATCATCCTGAAGCCAGTTATTTCAACGCTGGATAGCTGAAAATCAGTAGGGGAGAGCAGGCGCCTCGCCACCCTTTGCTGGGCAGATGCTCTGAAAGTTGCAGAAATTGCAAAGCGGTCCCTCTTTTGGGTGAAACTGTTTATTAATGATCGCGTCATCAATCGCATCGGCAATCGTGATTACACGATTTTCCACCAATTCAAGATCACCCATTGTTGGAGAATTAGTTATCGCAGCGCCATCCTTTAGATAGATGAGCTTTAGTTCTTTCGCGATTTTTCCAGTCTCTTGAAAAATCAAGAGCGCATAAATCTGTAACTGAAACCAGGCTTTGTCGCGGAAACGAGGGTTAGGCGTGGCACCAGTTTTGTAGTCTGAAATCCGAATTAGTCCTGATTCACTCTCTTCCAGCCGATCGATGTAACCCATAATTTTGTGGCCGGCTTTGGTGGACCCAGCTACTTTGTACTCAACAGCTTTGGGACTTAACGTACTTGGATTTTCGACCTTGAAGTAATTGCGAACGAAGCCCTTACAGATCTCAATAAATTCAGATTTCTCAGCCTCTGCAAGTTCATATTCAGCACTTGGCCATGGCAGGTTTGGATTGACCGCAACCGCATTTGCTGGTTCAGCCTTTAGTAACTCCTCAAACGCCGGGCTGACGAATTCTTCAGCCTTGGCCATTGTCCGCTCAGCTGCTGGCAGCCCATAAAGATGCTCGAGCGCAAGGTGTACCACTGAACCGCGGAAAGCTGCAGCACCAGGAGGTTCAGGCAGTTTGTCGATGTATTTGAATCGAAAAGCTAGTGAACATGATTCAAACTGATTGAGCCGAGACGCAGAGAGCGTCTGATTGCGGAATTGGTCCATTCTCTAAGACTAGATGCCAGCACCAACAATCTTTCGTAAGGTGAGCCCATGAAAACCACAAAACCAGCTTTCAAAGTTTTTGGTGTGCCTGTATTCCTTCCACCCTCTGCTGGCTTTGGCGTCCTGCTGGTTTCATTTTTTGCGCTACCAAGTGCCGCGGCAGCTATCGGCGCTGAGCAATATTCAGTGGTTGCAGTGACTCTTGCGCTAGCCCACGGGGTCGCGCTTTATCTAGTGATTCTGTTGCACGAAATCGGCCATGTGGTTGCTGCGAAGAAATACGGTTACCCGGTCGTGAATGTCGTCCTACACATCATCGGTGGGCACACAGCTTTTCGCAATCGTTTTAAACGTGCCCGGCATCAATTTTTCGTGGCAGTACTTGGCCCAATCTTCACCTTAATTCCTGGCATTTTTGCTTTTTTGATTTTGCTAATGAGCCCGCCCGCCGCGATTGAGAGTATCGCCACTTGGACATTGTGGGCGGCGGTAATTGGTGGCGTGCTAAATCTGCTACCCGGTTTGCCGCTGGATGGCGGATCTGCGTTGAGTGCAGTTGTTTGGTGGCGCACTAAAAATCGTGACCGAGGCCAACTAGCTGCTGCATACGGGGGTCTTGTCATTGCGGCGCTTTGGGTGTTTTTCCCTTATCTGGCCGGCGGCATACTGGGATTCAGCCCTGACACTTTCGACATCTTCCTAGCGTGGTTCATCGGCACGTGGTTGGCATTTCAAGCATGGTCGCAAATTCAGTTGATAAAGCGAGGAACTATTTCCGAAGGAGCCGTTGCGACATCAACAGAGAATTGGGAATTGAAAGTACGGCGTGCAGTTGCTCTGCCCACAACTGCAGTTTGTTCTGAGATACCTCTCGCACTCCAGGCGAAATCTGCCGGAGCGGCTGTCGTTGTAAAGGATGGCGAAATCTTCGGCTTAGTAATCGAGGAGGCGTGGCGAGGACTTGATTCCGAGGTTCTTGCGACCACCCCCATCCTGCAAGTGACTCGTAGAGTTTTTCCGCACGACTACATCTCCAAAGAAATCAGTTTAAGTGACTATAAACTGCAGTCTGTAGGCCAATTTCAATCTGCTCAAATCGTGCTAGACGAGGCAGGCAAGATTTATGGCGTAGCGGTACCCGAAGATCAGGATATTAAGTGACGTTTCAATACGGAGACAGAGTTCAACTCTCCGATGCCAAGGGCAACAAGCACACGATTGTTCTTACAGCCGAGAAAACTTTTCATACCCACAAAGGTGCTTTGCTCCACGATGAGATTGTTGGATTGCAAAACGGTAGCAAAATAGTCAGCAGCAATGGCACTGAATATCTGCTGCTATCGCCGCTTTTGCTCGATCACATTTTGGCGATGCCTCGTGGGGCTGCAGTCATTTATCCTCGCGATAGCGCTCAGATTGTTGTCGAAGGCGACATATTTCCAGGCGCAACCGTCCTCGAAGCTGGTGTAGGCAGCGGCGGCTTGAGCGCCTATCTGCTGCGTGCGATTGGCGAACGCGGTCGACTGATTTCGATTGAACGGCGCGACGACTTCGCTGCTACCGCCCAAAAAAATATCGAGGCATTTTTTGGCAACAGGCCGCAAAATTGGGAAGTTACTGTGGGGGACTTACAAGAACTCGATAGACCTGATCTAGTAGGCCAGGTCGATCGCATGGTTTTAGACATGTTGGCTCCTTGGGAATGTTTGGATAAGGCCTTCGAACTACTCAACCCAGGTGGGGTCTTAACGGTCTATGTCGCAACCACAACCCAGCTCTCAAAAACTGTCGAGCTACTTCGCTTAGAACAGCGTTGGACCGAACCTCGAGCTTTCGAAACTCTTGTGCGTGGCTGGCACCTTGAAGGTCTCTCAGTACGTCCTGAACATCGCATGGTTGGCCACACCGGTTTTCTGCTCACCACTCGAAGGTTGGCAGACGGAGTTGCCCCATTTCGAAAGCGTTCGAAACCAGCCCCAGGCGCCTACGGCGCGGATTGGGTTGCCCCAAGTAAAAACTCGTAAGAATTAGCCACTCAAAAGACAGGAAAAACTATGGAAAAGCCCGAGATTGAATTTCACCCCGAACCAGCCCCCGCTGACTTAGTTATTCGCGACATTGTGGTTGGGGATGGCCCAGCAGCAGTAGCTGGTGGAACCGTGAAGGTTCATTACCTAGGTGTGAATTATGAGTCTGGTGAACAGTTCGATTCCTCATGGGATCGCGGCGAACCTATCGAATTTCCATTGAATAATCTGATTCAAGCTTGGAAAGATGGAATTCCAGGCATGAAGGTTGGCGGCCGCCGCGAATTAATCTGCCCGCCACACACTGCTTACGGCAACGGTGGGCACCGACTTGCAGGTCAGACTCTGATTTTCGTAATCGATTTGCTTCAGGTTCGTTAATGACAGAGCCGTACGAGTTTGTTGAGCCGCTTTCGGATGAAAAGTCTGAGCGGCTCATCAACCTTGTGCTGTTGCTAAGAAGTTCTGCGCGAGGCTTCACAAAGGCTGAAATTTTCAATCGTTTGCTGTCGTACCGAGCAGATATCAATTCTGATAATGCCGCCATGATGTTTGAGCGAGATAAAGCCGAACTAATCAGGGCAGGTATCGCGATTGATGTTTATCAGGCAGACGCTTATACCGAAGATGAATTTCGCTATCGCATAAACGACGATGAGGCATTGTTGCCAGAGATAGAACTCACCCAAAACGAAATCTCGATCTTAAGCACGGTACTGCAAGGTTGGAAAAAAACAATTCATCGTTCCGATGCCATCCAGGCGCAATTAAAGCTCGAGGGTTTAGGGCATAGTTTGACGGATGAAATACCCGTTCTAGAACTAACTGGGAATCAACACCTATCACCGTTATTACAAGCAATTTCCGTGCGGAAACACGTTTCCTTCGAATACATCAAACCAAACACTAAGAAACCAGATGAGCGGAAACTTCAGCCGTGGGGAGTTTTATTAAGAGCAGGCCAGTGGTTTGTTTATGGTTTTGATGTAGTCCGTGGAGCCGATCGGGTTTTTAATCTCAATCGAATCGCTTCTGACGTCAAGATTTCCGGTACTGCAAACAGTTTTGAGCTTCCGACCGACCTCAACCTCAACAACCTTTTCCAACCACATCTATCGCAAGAGAAAACGACCCTCACGCTAAGAATTGCAGAAGACAATGGCAACCGCTGGCGGCAGTCTGCAACTGCTGTTTTGACCAATGATGCTTCTATTGGCGACATCATCCAAGTCGATGTAGATAACCTGAATCTTGAAATCCCACTGCTTGCAGCGGCAGCTCCGGGAGTGGTTGTCCTCGAGCCCTTGGAAGTACGAGATAAAGTGCGAAAAATGGTCATGGGAGAAATCGCATGAGCGTGTACGAAGATTTATTGAATTTTGTGCCTTGGATCAAAGAGCGATCTGGGAGCACAATCTCAGAAGTCGCTCAACACTTCGATTGGACCGAAGAGCAGGTTGTCCAGTACGTGTTAATGGCAAGCATTACTGGCCCTGGAACTTTGCCGGGCGAATTGCTCGATATCCACATTGACGGTGAACGCATTAATGTGATTGACACATTGGGACTAGACCGACCTTTTCGATTCGATCAAATCGAGGCAGCCTGCATTCTTCTCGGACTTGATGTCCTAGAGCAAAACTTAGGTTTGAATCAACAGTTTGCCGCCCAAGACATAACCAACTTGAAAACAAAAATTCTCGAAGTGCTGCCACAAGCACCAGTGGTAGTAGCGATTCCAACCTCATCTGAACAAGATGTCGTAAATCAACTTCAGTATGCAATCACAAACCAAAAACAGATCCAATTCAATTATTGGAATGAGGCTCGGGATGAAAGCGAACTTCGTACCGTGTCTCCAATCGGGGTAAAACTCTCAGGGGGAGTGCTTCGGCTGAATGGCTATTGCCACTTACGAGAAGGTTGGCGCACCTTCAACCTCAAGCGAATCCAGGACCTACAAACGCTGCCTGAAGAAATCGCAGTTCCAGATGATTCTTTCCACGATATGGCTTTCACTCAAATTGACATTTCGCTGCCGGTACATCTGCTTTACCAACTTGAAGCTATGCAGGTCGTGAAACGTGGCAAAATCAAAAATGCTCGAATCGCAGCCACCATCAATGTGCTTGAGCCAAGTTGGTTGGCGCGCCAGATTTTGGCTTCAGGATGCCAAATTCAGGTTACCGG
>JBEAZM010000208.1:0-5436 GCA_041170125.1 Actinomycetota bacterium | reverse complement strand
ATCGAAATGCTGAGTTACAGCATTGGACCTCAGCTCGGACAATTTAGAAGTGGATTTTTCGCCAATCTTTTTGGCTTACGCGCTGCTCTTATTACTGGTGGCATTGCTTGTTCAGTTGGTGCTTTAGCAGTCGGAAAAGGAATGAAAGAACTTTGGAATTACGATGATCGCACAAACATTTACGCGATTGCGGAACGAAAAAATCGATCAACAAATCTGGATGAAAAATAAATGTTGCGAAAATTTCCTGAAAAATTGGAAAAAATCCCCTATCAGAAATAAAAAGAAATTTAAATAATTACGCCGAAAATACTTTGTGTTGCACAAAAGTTGTGCAAGCGTTTGCCACTAGATAGCAACAATGTGTTGCTGTCACGTTTCAGGGAGGCATTGTGGCGGCTGCTAAAACCGCGAAAAAAGCACCAGCTAAGAAAGCTGTTGCTAAAAAAGCTGTAGCCAAGAAGGCTCCAGCAAAGAAGGCTGTTGCTAAGAAAGTTGCTGCAAAGCCAGCAGCTAAGAAGGCAGTAGCCAAGAAGGCTGCAAAGCCAGCAGCTAAGAAAGCTGTTGCAAAGAAAGCTCCTGCTAAGAAGGCAGTAGCAAAGAAGGCTCCAGCCAAGAAAGCTGTTGCTAAGAAAGCACCTGCAAAGCGTGTTGCTGCAAAGCGTCCAGTACGTAAGGCAGCCGCTAAGAAGGGCTAACACTTCCCGAAAGGACCCGCAGAATTTTCTGCGGGTCCTTTTCTATTGTTCTCCCATGCCTTTGACTCCAGGAATTATTTCCCCAACCAGACAAGTGCCACCTAGCATCGCTCGGCCTGAATATGTTGGCAAACCTGAACCAACCGAATTCCCAAAATCATTTGTTTCTGATTCTGATGTAATTGAACGAATGCGAGTAGCTGGAAAACTTGCGGCACAGGCAATTGTTGAAGTTGGTAAAGCAATTCAGCCAGGCGCAACTACAGATGAGTTAGACCGGATTGGCCATGAATTTTTATGCGACCATGGCGCCTATCCCTCGACACTCGGATACCGCGGCTACCCAAAAAGTCTTTGCACTTCATTGAATGAAGTTATCTGCCACGGAATTCCAGATAGCACCGTCCTTGAGGATGGCGACATTATCAACATCGACATCACTGCGTACATCAATGGCGTTCATGGTGACACCAACTTCACATTTTTAGTTGGAGATGTTGATGAAGAATCTCGGCTTCTAGTTGAGCGCACGCAGGAGTCCTTGAATCGAGCGATAAAAGCAGTTTTGCCTGGCCGCCCAATCAATGTAATCGGGCGCGTGATTGAGTCCTATGCAAAGCGTTTCGGCTATGGCGTCGTGACTGATTTCACTGGGCATGGCATCTCCACCGCATTTCATAGCGGTCTGATCATTCCCCACTATGAAGATGAGCGCTTTGACACCTTGATGGAAGTCGGAATGACTTTCACAATCGAACCAATGTTGACACTCGGCACGATTGCGTGGGACATGTGGGAGGATAATTGGACTGTCACAACCAAAGACAAAAAACGAACAGCCCAATTTGAACACACCCTTGTGGTGACAGAATCCGGAGCGGAAGTGTTGACCCTGCCATGAGCTTGACTCTCAGTATCGATGTCGGTGGCACAGGCCTAAAAGCAGCCCTAGTTTCAGCAGACGGCGAAATGGTTTCGGAGCGGGTGAAAATCAAAACTCCATATCCATGCCCACCCGATGTGTTGGTGGCAAAACTCGAAAAACTCACAGCAGAGTTTTCTGGCTATGAGCGTGTCTCGGTTGGATTTCCTGGCCTGGTTCGCGACGGCAAGGTATGGCATGTGCCAGCCTTAAGCCGTGCTACCTATGGTGGCGAGACTGATCCCGAGCTAAAGGCCCTCTGGCATGGCTTTGACTTAAGTGCCGCGTTGGAATCTGTTTTCCATAAACCAATGCGAGTGGCAAATGACGCAGATATGCAGGGTGCAGCGGTTGTAAACGGTTCCGGTTTTGAATTCGTGATGACCCTTGGCACAGGTGTTGGAACGGCTGTTTTTAACAACGGCTTATTGATCCCTCACATGGAGCTTTCACATGCTAATTTTCGAAAAAATGAAAGTTTTGACGCTCAATTAGGGAATTCTGCTCGAAAAGAAATCGGAAATGAACGATGGATTAAGCGTGTTCTACAGGCTATCGAAGCGTTCGACACGTTCCTTTACTTCGACCAACTTCACATCGGCGGTGGCAACGCTAAATACTTAATCGATACGGAATTGCCAGAAAAGGCTAGAATCGTTAGCAACACCGCTGGCCTACTTGGCGGCGTACGCATCTGGGACCACACCTAAAAGGCGACTTTCAATGACTCGATGGCTATCTGAACCGCAACAGCGAGAATGGCGTGCTTTTTTGTCAGTTCTTAACCTGTTGCCGGTTCAGTTCAGCAAGGTTCTGCAAGACAACTTCGGCATAAGTCTTGCAGACTATGAAATTTTGGTGCGATTGAGCGAAAGTGAAGACCGAGCATTGCGAATGAGCGAGTTAGCGGCAGCAACACTCGCAAGCCGCAGTCGATTAAGTCACCAAATCGACCGAATGGAACGTGCTGGCTTGGTTAGTCGCCGTGCTTGCCTTGATGATCGGCGAGGATCTTGGGCCGAAATGACTGATGCTGGTTGGAAACTTCTTGTACAAGCTGCACCCCACCACGTTGAGAGTGTGCGCGAGCATTTGGTTGATGTATTGACTGATGCCGAGTTTTCAGAATTGGGGCGCATATCGAGCAAAATTCTGAACAATCTTTCTCCTGACCTCCAAGAAAAAATCATCGGCTTTCCCGAAAATACAAACTAACTCTCCTATGCAAGAATGCGCGCCTTATGAGCGCTATAAAAGTTAAATATGCAGACAGTGGTGTTTCGCTTTATCCGTACATCGTTGCGGGTTTTGTTGCCATTCTCTTGATTTCAAATATCTCCGCAACCAAGTTAATTGCAGTTGGCCCCCTAATCACTGACGGTGGTGCGTTCTTGTTCCCACTCGCTTATGTGATTGGCGATGTGCTCTCCGAGGTTTATGGCTGGAAGGCCACCCGCCGAGCAATCTGGATTGCATTTGCGATGGCAGCACTGGCAGCCGTAACTTTTTATATCGTTCAACTCTCTACTCCAGCCGAAGGTTGGGAGAACCAAGCCGCATTCGAAGCCGTTTTGGGTTTTGTACCGCGAATTGTTTTAGCGAGTCTGGCAGGTTTTCTTGCTGGCCAAATGCTCAATTCACTCGTACTCGTGAAAATCAAAGAACGCACCAGTGAAAATCATTTATGGGCACGTCTGGTGGGATCTACAGCAGTCGGTGAATTGGCCGACACAGTCGTTTTCTGCACAATCGCGTTCTACGGTGTAATCACGGGTGGAGATTTCTTGAACTACGTCGTGACTGGCTACATTTACAAAACCACAATTGAAATCTTGCTGCTGCCTGTAACCTATCGAGTAATTGCATGGGTAAAACGCGGTGAACCTAGCTACTCAGCTGCAGCCTGATTGCTCAAACGTTTTTTGTAGTACCGACGCATGAACTGGTCTTTAAACTCCCAGTAAGTTCCATCCAACATGTGTTGGCGCATTTGTTTTACCAAATTCACAATGAAGTACTCATTGTGAATCGTCAACAGCGTGGAGCTGAGCATCTCTTTGCCCTTGAACAGGTGATGCACATATGCCCGCGAATAGTTACTGCAGGTGTAACAACCGCAATCTTCATCAATCGGTCCAAAATCTCGTTTGTATTTTGCTCCGACAATGTTGTAACGGCCATCTAGCGAATAGGCCGAGGCATTTCGAGCAACGCGTGATGCCGATACACAGTCAAAGGTGTCAGCCCCATTCTCAAAACCGACGAACAAATCGTCCGGCTCACCAATTCCTAAAAGATGTCGCGGCTTCGCTACAGGCAGTTCAGAAGTCATCCAGTTAAGAATCGTTCCAAGTTGGTCTTTATCGAGCGCTCCACCTAAACCAAACCCATCAAAATCCATTGCCCCAAGGTCTCGAGCAGCTTGTCGTCGTAAATCTTCATATTGAGCACCCTGTAACACTCCAAACAGCGCTTGGTATGGCTTATGGGAGCGGCTCTCCGTTAATTTCTTGTGCTCAGCAATACAGCGTTCAGCCCATTCGTAAGTTCGTTTGCAGGCTAATTCTTGATACTTTCTCGTGTTGAGCAGCGTGGTGCATTCATCAAAAGCAAAAATAATGTCAGCACCTATTTGGTGTTGGACTTGCATTGAAATCTCGGGCGTGAAGCGATGCAGCGAACCATCCAAATGTGACTTAAATGTCACACCATCATCATCAACATGCGCTAACCGATCTTTGCCAGCCGCAATCACATCGTCTTTTTGAACCGTGACTGTTTCCATCGCAATCACTTTTTTAAATCCCACACCAAGTGAAAGCACCTGAAAGCCGCCGCTGTCCGTAAAGGTTGGGCCTGACCAGTTCATGAATTTCCCAAGTCCACCGGCAGCATCCACAATATCTGAACCTGGCTGCAGATAGAGGTGATAGGCATTCGCTAATAAAGCTTGTGCACCTAAATCTTTCATCGACTCTGGCAGAACTGACTTCACGGTTGCTTTGGTGCCAACGGGAATGAAAGCTGGAGTTTCGATATCACCGTGTGGCGTATGAATCACTCCTGCTCGCCCTTGGATGCGATTGCCAGATTCATCTTCACCAAATTCGGCTACAACTTCGAAGAACGGCTTACTCATTCACGACCAATCACTATTTACGTAAAGCAGCTATTACAAATCAACCGCAAAGTATTGCGGCTCTAAAAATTCGTGGATGCCATGGAAGCCACCCTCGCGTCCAAGTCCAGATTGTTTCATGCCGCCAAAAGGTGCTGCTGGATCTGAGGCCACACCGCGATTGATTGCAACCATGCCAGACTCCATTTGTCGAGCTACTGCAATCCCTTCGCCTGCGTCTTTCGCATAGACGTACGAGATTAAGCCGTATTCGGTGTCATTAGCCATCCGAATTCCCTCAGCTTTGTCGCTGAAAGTAACAATAGGCGCCACAGGTCCAAAAACTTCTTCGCGCGTCAAGATTGAACCGTGCTCCACTCCCCGAACCACCACGGGCGCCACGTACGCACCTGCGCTCGGCGCTGATGCAGTCGTGATTACTTCGCCGCCAGCAGCAGCCGCTTGGTCTATCAAATCTAGAATCTTCTTTGCTTCTTTTTCGCTGACCATCGCACCAAGATCGTTCACAGGATCAATTCCTGGTCCGACCTTTATTAAAGACAGTGCCGCGGCAAATTTCTTAGCAAATTCATTCACTAGAGAGTCATGCACATAAAAGCGATTGGCTGCAGTGCATGCCGCACCACCGTTGCGCATTTTTGCAATCATGGCACCGGCTACAGCCTTGTCGACATCCG
>JBEAZM010000207.1:0-3256 GCA_041170125.1 Actinomycetota bacterium | reverse complement strand
ATGTCCATCAGACTTGAAGCGGGCTTTCATCTTCATTTCCTGATTCAGCGGCTTGGTGTGATGTTCGCGATGTGCAAGCACCATTGCGCCGACAGCAGCGGTAATCAGCAATGCTGAAGTCAATTCAAACGCAAACAGGTAGGGGCCGAAAATCAAATTCGCCAATCCCTGCATGTTGCCACCGTTTAGCGAATTCGCTGTGCCAAGTCCAACGTTGGTCACAACCGCATCGCCGAGCAGTGAAATCATGAAAACACCGAGACCAATTGCACCGAGAATTGCAGGCAACCGCTGGCCTTTGAGGCTTTCTTTGAGATTGTCGCTGGTGTCGACACCAACAATCATCAGAACGAATAGGAACAACATCATGACAGCACCGGTGTAAACAATCACTTGAACCATGCTTAAGAACACAGCCTCAAGGACTGCGTAAATGACAGCAAGATTGAGCATTGCAAACGCCACTGAAAGCGCGCTGTACACCGGTTTCTTGCTGAAGACCATGCCGAGTGCGCCAAGCACCGAAAGCGTGGCCGGAATCCAAAATTCCAGATTCATTCCTATGCCTCTTCGTTCTTGGTGGCTTGCGCCGCACGGGCTGCAACTTCAGCCAACTGCGCCTCGGTGGCACGCGTGACTTTGCCGAGGTAGTAATCCTTCTCGGTTGTGCCTTCAACCATAGAGTGTGGAGCTGATGCCATACCTGGCTGAAGAGGCGCAAGCAGATCTTTCTTTTCGAAAATCAAACTTTCGCGAGTGCGATCTGCAAGCTCGTATTCATTCGTCATGGTGAGGGCACGAGTTGGGCAAGCTTCAATGCAAAGACCACAGAAAATGCAGCGCAGGTAGTTGATTTGGTAAACCCGACCGTAACGCTCACCCGGCGAGAAACGCTCTTCTTCAGTGTTGTCCGCACCCTGCACAAAGATTGCATCTGCTGGGCAGGCCCAGGCGCAGAGTTCACAACCGACGCACTTTTCCAAACCATCTGGATGCAGGTTTAACTGATGCCGACCATGGAACCGAGGTTCGGCCGGGTACTTGTCTTTCTCTTCTGGGTATTGCTCAGTCGCGCGCTTTCTAAACATGGTTTCGAAAGTCACCCAGAAACCACTAAGGATTGGTGGCAGCTTCGGCATTTCAGGCCTCCGTCTCAGTCAGACTTGGAACTTGGTTCGGTAATTTTTGGCCAGGCATCGGTGGCACTGGATGGCCACCAGCGAATGGATCAAACTCAGTTTCAACTTTTTCGATTGGCTTGACTTTCATCTTTTCCCGCACTGCTTCGATAACGCCATAGAGCAAAATCAAACCAGCGAGTGGCAAACCGAAATACAACATGGTTTCCTGGAAAGTGAATTCAAACTCGCTGCGAATCGTGCGGCTGATTGCGACGAACAAAATCCACGCGATTGAGACTGGAAGTAAGAACTTCCAACCAAACGCCATGAATTGGTCGTACCGGAACCGAGGAAGCACACCGCGCAACCAAACGAACATGAACATGAACAAGAAAATCTTGCCGATAAACCAGAGCACAGGGAACCAGCCCTCGTTTGCACCTTCCCACAATGAGATTGGGTAAGGAGCTCGCCAGCCGCCGAGGAACAACGTAGTAGCCATGGCAGATACGGTGATCATGTTGATGTATTCAGCAACAAAGAAGAGTGCAAATTTGAAGGAGGAGTACTCAGTGTGGAAACCACCAACAAGTTCGCCTTCAGCTTCTGGTAAGTCGAACGGAGCACGGTTAACTTCGCCAACCATTGCTGTCACGTAAATCAAGAATGAAGGCAAGAGTGCAACCGCGAACCACTGCGCTTCTTGGGCTGCAACAATTTGTGAAGTCGAGGCAGATCCGGCGTAGAGGAAGACTGCCACGAAAGAAAGACCCATTGGGATTTCATAAGAAATCATCTGTGCCGATGAACGCAAACCACCTAGCAATGCGTAAGTTGAGCCTGACGACCAACCAGCAAGCACGATGCCGTAGATACCAACCGACGCGACCGCCATTACATAAAGCACCGAACCTGGGAAGTCAGTCAACTGCAAAGGTGTCTGTACGCCGAAGATTGAAACTACTGGTCCGAGTGGAATGACTGCCCAAGCCAAGAATGCTGGAATCGCCACAATTACCGGTGCCAGCCAGTAGATGAGCTTGTCGGCTGTGATTGGGATGATTTCTTCTTTGAGCATCAGCTTGACGCCGTCAGCCAAAGACTGCAACCAGCCGTTTGGGCCAACTCGGTTTGGGCCAACTCGGTTCTGCATGTAAGAAACAATCTTGCGTTCTAGAACGATGATGGCAAGAGTTAATGTCAAAGGAAGCGCAAAAACGCCAACCACTTTAAGAATCACTAACCAAAGTGGATCAGTGCCGAAAACGCTGAGATCACCAACAGCTTCAGCTCGAATCAACGCGCTCATTCAGCACCTCCATGGGAGAGTGAAACCTCAGCACCATGCGCAACTCCAAGAGCTGCGCGCACGTGTGAGAGTTCGGAGTTCGTGGGAATCCAGACTGAGTCTGCAACCCCTTCAACAATTTCGAATGGCAACAACACGCTGCCGCGGCTTGCACTCACCCGGACGTAGTCATTGTCGCGCAGACCAAGACCGGCCGCCGTGGCAGCAGCCAGTTTTGCAACCGCAGGTCGAGCTGTGCCAGCGAGGTAGGGCTCGCCTTCTTGCATGACACCGCTGTCGAGCAACTGTGGCCAGGTTTCGAGGGTGAAGGCTGCCGGAGCTACCGCAGCCACGCGTGGGCGTTCGCTGCGATTAGTAACGACGCTGTTGAACTTCTGCAGTTCTTGGCGCAATGACTTCACATCTTGCTTACCCACAAAAACATCCAGGGCATCTGCAATCATGCTCAGAACGCGAGCGTCAGTGAGAGCATTTGAGTCTTTGAGCGCTTGGGAGAAGGTACGAGTGCGTCCTTCCCAATCAACAAAAGCACCAGCTTTTTCAGCAACTGCAGCAACCGGGAACACCACGTCAGCAATCGCAGTGACTGCAGAGTGCTTAAGTTCGAGCGCAACCACAAATGGTGCGCGCTGAATAGCAGCCAAAGTGGAGGCTGGGTTAGTGGTGTCTTCTGGATCAAATCCTGTGACAACCAAACCGGCGTATGCATCGGCAGCAGCAGCTTCAACGATTTCATCGAATGAGCGGCCAAGATTCGATGGCAGAGTTTCAGCATCGATGCCCCAGATTGAAGCAGCGGCAGCACGTGCTTCAGCATCAAACAACG
>JBEAZM010000206.1:0-7384 GCA_041170125.1 Actinomycetota bacterium | reverse complement strand
GGTGATTTACAAGGCGTTATTCAACATCTTGATTATTTGGAAGCTCTAGGCGTCGACGCCATTTGGTTCAGCCCCTGGTATCCAACCCCAGACAAAGATGGTGGCTACGACGTTTCTGACTACCTCAGCATCAAACCGGATTTTGGAACGATTGAAGATGCTCGTGAGCTCGTCGAGAAAGCACATGCCCGCGGAATCAAAGTAATTACCGACATTGTGCCTAACCATTGCAGTGATGAACACGAATGGTTCCAACGCGCAATGCGAACCCAACCAGGTAGTGCTGAGTGGGACTACTTTCATGTGCTTCCAGGAAACCCTGACGGCACACCACCGAACAATTGGAAGTCACTTTTTGGTGGCAGTGCCTGGGAAGAAATTGTGATTGATGGTAAAGCCACAAATCACTTTTACTTGCACTTATTTGATAAAGGTCAGCCTGATTTAAATTGGGAAAACCCGAAAGTCCACGAAGAGTTTGAAAATATTCTGCGATTTTGGTTCGAATTGGGAATCGATGGATTTCGAGTGGATGTCGCGCATGGTTTATACAAAGCTGCTGGCTATCCCGAGCAAGCTGGAGAAGAAGAAATCCGTGATGAACAAGGCGCGTTGTTGGACGTTCGCCCGATGCCATTCTTCGATCAGCCAGAGGTGCATCAGGTTTATCGAGATTGGCGTCGTGTCGCAGATGAATACTCACCTGTTCGCATGTTCGTGGCGGAGGCCTGGGTTCCTACCGTCGAGCGTCTAGCAAAATATCTAGTAAAAGACGAATTACATTCGGGTTTTAATTTTGGCTTTCTTATGGCCGGATGGGATTACTGGGGAATTCGAAACAATATCGAGAACTCGCTTAAAGATTTAAACAAACTCGAGATACCAACCACTTGGGTTGTAGAGAATCATGATGTCCCACGCATTGTCACGCGTTTCGGAGTTGGGACCACAAAGGTTCACCACCAAGACTCTGGTGATTCAAACGACAAGGACAGTTCACACTATCTACCAAGCGAGGAAGAACTAGCTCGAGGTCGCGACCGTTCGCGAGCAATGATTATGTTGATGGCGGCCCTACCTGGTGCCATGTATATCTACCAGGGCCAGGAACTTGGTTTGGATGAAGTTCGCGACTTGCCAGATGAACTTCGCCAAGATCCCGTTTTCAAAAATCCGGAAACTCACGCATTAGGACGTGATGGCTGCCGCGTGCCCCTTCCCTGGACTAGTACAGGGAAGAACTTAGGCTTCAATCAGAGCGAAGAAATTCCTTGGTTGCCATTGCCGAGTAACTGGTCGGGCATTTCGGTGGAGCAACAACTGAAATCACCAAACTCAGTCTTGAATCATCACCGTGAGACGTTGGCCAAGCGGGCGCAATATCAACTCGGACAAGGCTCGGCCGTGGTACGTCCAGACTTGGCGGCCGAAGGTGTCTTGGCGGTTGAGGTAACAACGCCAATTCAAAAAATATTGGTGGGGATTAATTTCACCGATCAGGAAGAATCTTTCCCAACCCGCGAAATACTGCATGCGAGCAATCCGAGCACTGCTTCTGGAGTAATCCCAGCGAATTCTTGTGTTTGGTTGGATTGGGAATAGCTCTCAAGCATAGAAATTACTTAGCCTCGGACTAAACGAGTTTTAGTTTTGCTCGCTTTGAGGTTGGCCGCCAAAAAACTTGGCCGGCTGGAGTGATTAGACGCTTCCAGTTGCCGCTGGTGTGGAATTCAACTTTGGCATCTGGGTGATTCAGAAAACCTAGCTGGCGTGCGGCATGCAGCCCCGATAACGGCATGCCAGCCATTCCTGGTCGGCTCCATATATCGCGGGCGAGCTGGTCTTCCATCGCTGAGTTTTTAACGGGCAGCATTTGAGCCTGGGCGTGAAAATCTCGAATGCCTTCGTCGACGAGCTCGACCAATGCTGCACAAGTCAGCTTCTCGTTCGGTAGCCAAGGTGCATTCGGTGGTAATTCCATCAACCCAATAGTCGGTGACATCTCATCTGGTAGCGGAAGGTAGTTATCCCAATACTCACGTCTGGTGCCTGTAAGGTCACCAATCACATCTCGCATCCGGCCAGCGGCACAAAACCGATCAATCTCTTCTTCAAACTGCGACTGCATGGGTAACGCAATGAACGCAAGTGCTCCCATTGGTGTTTCCGTCCAGGCACCGAGAATTCGGCCACGAGTTTGGATGCGGAAAGTTGCGGAACCATCCCAACGAACTAGGCGATTCAAGAAGCCAGCAAAATGCGCGGCTTCGGGAAAAGCGAGTTGGAGTTCTAACCGGTTCACGGGCGGATTGTGGTGCCAATCACTCTAAGTTGCCACTTAGACAGGTCGAACTAATTCTTCGAGTTTGTTTCGAATGTCATCCGGAATCCGCGTCACAGTGTTTGAGGCGAGCTCAACAGTCACCATCACGGTCATAGCTCTCGCACAAATCTCATTTGCCGCGTTGATGATTTCGTAGCCAAGGTTGTACGACGCTCCCCCAACTTTCTGCACCCAAATCACTAACTTGATTTCTGATTCGTTCATCGAGATTGGTATCAAATAGTCAATCTCCGAGCGAGCAACAAAATGTCCGATGGTTTGTAAATAATCGCGACTAAGTCCCATCCCCGTAAACAACGCGACCCGACCATCTTGCAAAAATTCAAGATAGCGAACGTTGTTTACGTGAGCTAACGAATCAAAGTCATTCCACCGAAGTGGAATCTGCATGACAAAATCTGCCATTAGTCGCGAGTGAGCTTCCGATAAGTCGTGCGATGTGGACGAGCAGCTTCGAGACCTAGTCGTTCAATTTTGTTCTTTTCATAAGACTCAAAGTTGCCTTCGAACCAGAACCACTGACTATCGCCTTCATAGGCCAAAATGTGTGTCGCAATTCGGTCCAAGAACCAACGATCGTGCGAAGTAATAACTGCACATCCTGGAAATTCCAGGAGGGCATTTTCAAGTGAACTCAAAGTCTCGACATCAAGATCGTTAGTAGGTTCGTCAAGCAAAAGTAGGTTTCCGCCCTGCTTTAGCGTTAAAGCTAAGTTGAGTCGGTTTCGTTCACCACCGGAAAGTACGCCAGTGGGCTTCTGCTGATCTGGGCCTTTGAAACCAAAAGCACCCACATACGCCCGCGAAGGCATTTCGACTTGACCAACCTTGATCCAGTCCAAGCCGTCGCTGACAACTTCCCAAACACTTTTTTCTGGATCAAGTCCAGCACGTGACTGATCCACGTAAGAAAGTTTGACTGTGTCACCTACTCGTATACTGCCGGAATCTGGCGACTCAGCGTCTTCACCTTCGAGCAGTCCGGCTGCCGTAACAATCATGCGGAACATAGTCGTTTTGCCAACGCCGTTTGGACCAATAACACCAACAATTCCGTTCCGCGGCAACGTGAAAGTCAAATCATCAATCAAAATTCGATCGTCAAAACCTTTAACAAGATTAGAGGTTTCAACTACAACGTTGCCGAGTCGAGGACCTGGTGGAATTTGGATTTCTTCGAAATCCAATTTTCGAGTCTTTTCAGCCTCAGCAGCCATCTCCTCGTAACGATCCAAGCGAGCCCGGCTCTTGGTCTGACGAGCTTTTGCATTTGAGCGAACCCACTCAAGTTCTTCGGAAAGCCGCTTCTTCATCTTGGCGTCTTTTTGGCCTTCAACTTTTAGGCGGGCAGATTTTGCTTCGAGGTAAGTGGAGTAGTTACCTTCATATGGATAGCAGCGACCGCGGTCCAATTCCAAAATCCACTGCGCCACATTGTCCAAGAAGTAGCGATCGTGAGTAATAGCAATAACAGTGCCTGGATATTTCTCAAGGTGCTGCTCTAACCACAAAACACTTTCGGCATCCAAATGGTTGGTTGGTTCGTCCAATAGCAGCAAGTCGGGCTGTTGCAGTAACAACCGGCAGAGCGCCACGCGGCGCTTTTCGCCACCAGAAAGTACCGTGACATCTGAATCAGCAGGTGGACAACGCAAAGCATCCATTGCCATCTCGAGTTGGGCATCTAAATCCCACGCATTCAAATGGTCGATTTTTTCCTGCAGCACGCCCATTTCTTCAAGCAGTTTGTCGTAGTCCGCATCTGGATTCGCCATTTCAGCTGAAATTTCGTTGTAGCGATCAATCATCGCTTTGGTTTCGCGCACGCCATCTTGGACGTTCCCCAGTACGGTTTTCGTTTCATCCAGGTGTGGCTCCTGTGCCAACATTCCAACCGTGTACCCGGGTGACAAATCGGCATCACCATTTGATAGCTGCTCGACACCGGCCATGATTTTCAATAACGTGGATTTACCTGCGCCATTTGGCCCAACTACACCGATTTTTGCCCCTGGCAAAAATGAGAGTGTTACGTCGTCAAGGATTACTTTGTCGCCGTGGGCTTTGCGGGCTTTGCGTAAGGTGTAAATGAATTCGGCCATAGCGGCGAAGCGTACCTGTTGATGCACCCAGTAATTTCAGGAAGCAGCGGAAAGACCAGGTTCTTCCCATTCAGACGAAGCTGGTTTTCGATTCCGCTGGAACTGAGCGCTGCCACGATTCAAGTCATGACCTAACGAAACGACCTCCAATTCGACCGCAATTCCGCTCTTTTCTTCCGTTTTCCACTCCCTAACTCGAAGTTTCCCAACCGCGATAATTGGATCGCCTTTGCTGATACTTTGTGCAATATTTTCCGCAAGCATCCGCCAACTTGTGATTGAGAAATAAGTAGTATCGCTGTCAACCCAGGTACTACTTGCTTTGTCGAATTTTCTCTCGTTAACCGCGACCCTTAAAGAGCAGAATGGAACACCATTCTTCGTGATACTGAACTTTGGGTCTTGAACCACGGTGCCAATCACAGTCATATTTGATTCGTTCATTGTTATCCTTTCCGAGAAAATTATGTTTTGGAAAAGCAGCCAATTCTTGAATTTATTCGTGGTTGTGGAAAAAATAGGTTGTGGAAAGGTCAACATGCTTGTTTCTCATATGAAGAAATTTATTTTCTTAAAAACAGTTAAGACCGGAAGCACTTCCACCGAAATATTCCTTCAAGATCAATGCGTAGCCCCGGGCACTTACCGCGACTTATCTGAGATCAACGAATGGCTGGAGAAACCCTTAATTTCAGAATTCGGAATCGTCGGTTCGCGTGGGCCAACCGCGCACATAAATAATAATTTTTTCAACCATATGCACGGCTCTCAAATTCGAAATGAAATCGGATCTGACATTTGGCAGGAATATTTCAAAGTTGCGAATATCCGAAATCCTTGGTCGAAAGTTATTTCCCATTTTTTCTATGCCGGGATAAGTCGCGAAATTAATCCCAAAAACTTGTCACAGTTGGAACTGAGAAAACTAGCTAGCGAATACGCCCTCAATTACAATATAAAAGAAGTCGAATGCTTCTTCAAAGCGCCTGTCGAAAGTATGGATTTTTATATTCGGTTTGAAAATTTGGCGGATGACATGCGATTTCTGAGCCTAAGACTTGGCATACCGACTGATAGAAATCTTCCTTATTTCAAAGCCGGAAGCTGGTCGAGTTCAAGCACTGCCTACCGCGACTTTTTTACCGAATCTGCCAAAAATCACGTGGGAGATGTTTATCAAGGCTGGATTCGCAACTTTAAATACTCTTTCTAAACAGGCGCATGCTCAACCTCAATTTTGATTTGCCAGAATACGCACACCAGCGTCCGTAGCTCAACGGATAGAGCTACCGGTTTCTACCCGGTCGGTTGGGGGTTCGAGTCCCTCCGGACGCACAAGGCAGACATTTTGAGTAGCTGGGCTTTTTGTTAACCAAATTGGCATCAAAAATTAATCTTGCTAGCAACAAGATAACTTACTTAATTGCAGATATTCTGGTTGAATAGGGCAACGGCAATGGCGAGAAGTTTGAGGACATGCAAGCCATTGCCGTTGCGGTCTGCAAACATTCTGGAGATGTTTACGACACAAGTTTATTTAGACTTAATGAATAGTTCAGGAATTTAGTGTCCCTCAAAATATGACGCGTGGTAAAAACCGATTTAAGTCGAAATTGTTTTTCTTTTTAGAATTAATAGATGCGGATCTTTCTTAGCTCCCCTATTAAATGAAAGTGATCCGTTTTCAAAACTTTCCATCCAGAAATCATTCCAAACCAAATCCGTTGAGATCTTCTCGACCACCACCGTCAATGTGTCGTTATTAGAGTTTGAAAGAATTTGAATTGTCGCAGTGCCTTTTGAGTTCAAAATCAATTCAAGTATTCGTTGCTCCACAAATTCCGGAAACGGTGTTTTATCTCCAGAGTCCTTTAATACAAGCACTCGAACTGGAATTTGAGATTCGGCAGCTTTAAGCACGACCGATTCTGCCAACACCGAAAATGCGCCTGCGGTAACAGGATCGACTTGAACTACAGCCCGAATCGCACCGTCCAACAACAACAATTCTTGCCGATGCTTGCGAGAAAGTTTTTCAGAATCAGCGACTTCAAGCAGAATTCCACGTGCCATCTCGATATAAGTGTCTAATCTCAAACTGAATTCTTCCAAAGCCGAAGTCGTAGCCATTTGTTTAATTTGTTCGAATTCGGCTGCTCGTTCAGCCTTCACCTGCAGGGCAGTTTGATGAAGCGAGTAAGCAACCATCGTCACCATAATCGGCGGAGTCAGCGCGGCCAAGAGTGACGGGTTAACCGAATCAGCACAAAGCCCAACTACATTCACTGACAACCAAAGCATCGATACAGCAACGGGCGCAATAGCAAGCCACCATACTTTTTGAGTAACCCAAACAACCAAGCTGCTCATCGCAATTGAAATGAGAGTTGCCCCCATCAGGTTGATTTCTAAATCTGAACATTGAACTTGTTGACTAGATTGAAGGGCGTACAGCGGTGCAACACCAGCAGCAATTCCAGCTACCACAATAAAAAAGCTTGGTACAACCCGGTGCCAAGCTGACCACCCCGCGATAACGGCCACTGCCAACCCAAGCCATCCAAGCGCGGCCTCACTTGCGATCGGTGAGAGAGTTAACGAAACAAAAATCAGACTGCCCCCAACCACGTTGCCTGCCATCCCAACAGCAAGCACCGCCCTGCCGTTGAAAGGTGGGAGTTTGGTGCCTTGCGGAATATCTGACGACAAAGGGATTCGCAGGACAGTCATGCCAGCGGTTTCAGTTAACTCGCCCTGCAGCTGTTCAATTCCCTCGTTAATCACAACACCGCGGCCCACACCTAAATCGAAGGAAGAAGTTCCAGCCGAACCTCCGTCATCAGCAACACGAATAACTAGGTCTTTTGAAGTTTTTATAGCTCGAATCCGCAAGTTTCTAGCCCCACTATGGCGATAGCGATTTCGGCAAACCTCAAGT
>JBEAZM010000205.1:0-4924 GCA_041170125.1 Actinomycetota bacterium | reverse complement strand
CAGCCGCTTGGATAAAACAATCCAGCGCTTGGTCAAAAACTTCTGCAGCACCAAAAGCCATGCCTTGTCGATATTTCGCTTGGGCGGCGTACTTAAAGTTGTCGACAGATAAATTCTCTGTCGCCGATTGTTCCCAAAGGCTGGCGCTTTGAAGATGTTCGCCACGTTCACGATGGCGAAAAGCCAATTGATCAAAAACCTCAGCTTTGTAACTGCCGACAGCGTCTGTGAGCAAATCCCAAAGTTCAGATTCCGGCATTTCTTCCAAAGGCACATCAGCCATGTGTTCTCCCGATAATGTTGAAGTGCGTTTTCAACAATTACTTCAAAAGTTTACGTAGGATAGAAAAAGCGACAAGCGCGCCGATAGTTTTGGCGGCACGATCAATGCGAATACCACCAAATTCATCCAGGTAAAAGTCTTTGACTTTAGTAGTTAAATCTGCCGCAATCCGCTCAGGCTGGGTTTTTTCAACCAGGCCATCAAGATTTGCGATCAAGGATTCGCGGGTGGTCTGAATATCAGCCGCAATTTCAGCTGCAGGTCGAATATCACTCATATGGGTAGCCTACGCGCGGCCAGCGGTTCCCGTCACCTACACTTCCGCCTGCACGAAAGCGGGCGTGGTGGAATTGGCAGACACGCAGGATTTAGGTTCCTGTGCCGCAAGGCGTGAGAGTTCAAGTCTCTCCGCCCGCACTTGATGGCTCACCGGCGGGTGTGGCGGAATGGCAGACGCAGAGGCCTTAAAAGCCTCGGTCGAAAGACGTGCGGGTTCGAGTCCCGCCACCCGCACCATCACCTTCAAATCAAACTTTTTGTTTAGCGCGACTGTAAAGCGTCTAGCCCAACCCCAATTGCCATAAATACTCGAGCATCAAGTTTCTCCCAGGCTTCGTCCTCAAGCGACATCAGGTAGCGGTCCCGCACAACAGCTGTCTTGGCAAAGCGACCAACCTTTTGCGAACTGCTGCCAGCGGTGATTGCAAAGTGATACGGGAAAAACTTGATTAACTCTCCAACAAACGGAATGAAGTCTGAAATCCGGCGAAGCACTGCTAGAGCGGCGTTCTCTTCTGCAAAAGTGAAAACCAAATTTCCGGAAGCATCAGAAACTAGCCAAGTGCTGGAAAACAGACTGCGACCAAAATCTTTTCTGAATGAACCAATCAAAATTCCATTTTGATCTTCAATGAAATAGTTGCCATGAATGTCCATGACTTTTTCAGCTCGGAAGGTAAAAAGCAATTCAGTTTTCTGAGAGTCCCTATAGAAGGAAATCTTTTCCCGAATCTTCATTTTGGCTTGTTCAGCGAAAGCTAAAGGCGTGTTCGAATCAGCTTCACTAATTTCGTATTTGTTAGTTAGAACTGTAATTTGTTGTTGGAATTGAATCCGTGGTTTCATCTAAGTATTCCTCTCACTCGCTATTGTTTTTACAGGCGCAGTTTCCACCACAGCCTTCGATAGGCTGCAACAGATTTAAAATCTCAATCACGATTGCCCGAATCGCCTGGCCGCGATGTGAGATGGCATCTTTTTCTTTTGCCGTTAGCTCGGCATTGGTCCGATCAAGCCCAAACGGCTCAAAAATTGGGTCGTAACCAAAACCATCTTTACCCCGCGCTGCCCGAGTGATTTTCCCATCGACAATTCCCTCAACCACACGTTCTTCACCCTCTGGGGTAACGAGTGCAACAGCACAAGTGAAGTTTGCGGCGCGGCGATTGTCGGGCACGTCACCCATTTGATCTAGCAAAAGTTCGAGATTTTGCTTGTCATTTCCGTGTTTACCTGACCAGCGTGCAGAGAGAATTCCTGGCATTCCGTTTAATGCTTCGACGCAAATACCGGAGTCATCGGCAATCGATGGAAGTCCGGTGTGAGCCGCAATCGCCCGCGCCTTCAAAAGGGCATTACCTGCAAAGGTCGGAGCATCCTCAATCACTTCCGGAGCATCTGGCCAACGCGTCAAATCTAGGATTTCGATATCGTTACACACCGCTTGGACAATGCGGTTTACCTCTTCAATTTTGTGCGAGTTTCGGGTTGCTAACACAATCTCAATAGCCATTAGCGAACTGCCGTTCTTTGCATTTCGGAAAGTTCGGAACAGCCTTTACTGGCCAGGTCCAACAATGAATCCAATTCGGCTCGATTAAACGGTGCGCCTTCAGCGGTTCCCTGAACTTCGACAAATCCGCCACTGCCAAGCATTACAACGTTCATATCGGTTTCAGCTCGCACATCTTCTTCATAGTGAAGATCAAGCCGCGGCTCGCCATCAATTACCCCGACGCTGATTGCGGAAACTGTATCGATGAGAGCCGCATCCAAATTCTTCACGTGCCCTTTTTCAACAGCCCACGCAATCGCATCATGTAAAGCGATCCAGGCACCTGTGATTGCAGCTGTCCGAGTGCCGCCATCTGCTTGCAATACATCACAATCAATCACAATCGAGTTTTCGCCTAAACCTTTGTAGTCCACCGCAGCGCGCAGTGAACGCCCGATTAATCGAGAAATTTCATGGGTGCGGCCACCGATTTTGCCGCGCACTGACTCTCGGTCATTGCGAGTGTTGGTAGCGCGAGGCAACATTGAATATTCAGCCGTCACCCAACCAAGCCCTGAATCTTTTCGCCACCGTGGAACGCCGGGCGAAAAGCTGGCGGTGCAAAGCACTTTAGTGCCGCCAAAAGTTATAAGGCACGAACCTTCAGCATGCGCCGACCAGCCGCGCTCGATTGAGATTTCTCGAAGTTGGTCGTTCACGCGGCCGTCTGATCTTGACATTTGATTCCTTTGACTAAAGCTTGATTTTGATTGGAGCAATTGGTTGCCCAATAATTCTTTTTCCGAGCTGGGCAAAACCAGCCTCATCCCCAGTCACACAAAACTCATGTACCGGCAGTGATGTTTGGGTTCGCAGCAGCTCAGTGGAAACTAGTTCGCGGTAGACATCTTTTGCAGTTTCATCAGCACTCGAAACTAATTGCACGTCTTCCCCGACAACGTACTGGATAACACCTGCCAGCAGCGGATAGTGAGTGCAACCCAAAATCAAAGTGTCAATATCCGCAGACTTCATCGGCGCCAAATAGTTCGTGGCTGCGGACATGACATCACTACCCGTCGTCACACCTGCTTCGACAAATTCCACGAATTGCGGACAAGCCTGGCTGGTTAAAGTGACATCAGCCGCTGCTAGTGCATCGCTATAGGCACCAGATGTAATGGTCGCGGTTGTTCCAATCACGCCAATTTTCTTGCTACGGCTTACGGCAGCAGCTCTTCGGCTAGCTGGCTGAATCACTTCTAGCACTGGAATCTCGTAGCGCTCTCGAGCATCACGAAGTACGGCAGCAGATGCTGAATTGCAAGCAATCACAATCATTTTTACGTTTCGAGCAACCAAGTAATCCATGATCTCTAAAGCATACGAACGAACTTCCGCAATCGGCCGCGGACCGTAGGGGCCACGAGCTGTGTCAGCTACATAGATCAACTGCTCATTTGGGAGTTGATCCATGATTGCGCGAGCGACTGTCAGCCCTCCAACGCCACTGTCAAAAATTCCGATTGGTGAGTTATTCACGGCTGAACTTTACGAGCAACATCAGCCATAAAGCTCGGCGCTAGAAAGTTTCGTATTTATTCTTAACTAAACTCCGCCGAAACGAGGAGTTGAAGTGGCTATTTCAAAAATTGCCTTTGCGGCGTTAACAATCACCACAATCGCGCTGCCAAGTTTTGCCGTTCCTACGGCTATCGTCGAGGTACCACAAATCAACATCCAGCGTTTCGAAAAGCGTACTTCAAGTAGTTGGTTGCCAAACGACACTAGTTACACGGTTGTCGATACCTTCGACAGCGAGACACTGACCTCAAAATCAGGCACAGAACCACAGCTCCCAGCATCTGTCATGAAGCTCGTGACAGCCGTAGTGGCTTTGGAAAGTTTCGGACACGAACACCAACTTCATACCGAAGTCACGCTCAACGGTCGCGACTTGGTTCTAGTTGGTGGAGCTGACCCCATACTGACCGAAAGCAAACTTCGAACACTTGCTAAGAAGACTTCGAAATTGATTGATCTCAATAAGAGCTACAAACTTAAAATCGACACTAGTTTGTTCACGAGCCACACCGACCCTAAAGGATGGCTAAATTCCTATGTGCCAGGTGAGGTTCGCCCCGTCACGGCCCTAAGCATTTATGGCAGTGACAGTAAATCGCCAGCAAAAGAGGCGGCGCAGTATTTCGTGAGTGCACTTAGGGAACAGGGAGTTGAGGTTTATTTCGCAGGCGCTGGAGCCTCAACAGGCGCTGCGCTAACTACCGTGAAGAGTTTGCGCATGGCGAAGCTGGTAAAAGAAATGTTGGAGTACAGCAACAACAACACAGCCGAGACACTTTTCCATCTCGCTGGGACCAAACTAGGCAGTGGCAGTTGGGTGACTGCTCGTAAACAATCCTTAGGCGTTTTAAAAAGTCTCAATGTCAATATCAATAATTGGAAGCTGGTGGATGGCTCAGGGCTATCGCGCTCAAACCGCCTAACCACTAAGGGTCTGACCGAGTTATTGTTGAAGATACTAAATCCAAATCACCCAGATTTAAACAAAATCGTCGAACTGGGTTTGTTACCTAAAGGTGGCAAAGAAGGCACTTTGAAATTGCGGTTCAAAGAGCAACGTTCAAAATGTGCTGGTGAATTAGTGGAGGCAAAAACCGGAACACTTTCAGACACGGTTGGACTTGCAGGTTATGTGAAAACAGTGGATGGTGGCTTGGCTGCATTCGCAGTGCTGGCAAATAATTTGCCATCACGTTCATGGCAATCTCCAGTTCGCAGTCGAATCGACTACATGGTTACAGGACTGAGCGGCTGCGATTTAGCGGCGCGCTGACCAATCGCGC